>JBBRYZ010000044.1:0-28594 GCA_038237165.1 Bacteroidales bacterium
TGCAATAGCATCTTTTTTCGAGCTCATTGTTTTCTGGATGAGCAGACTATAAAAGTCTCTGGAATTTGTCAAGCCGCCAACGGTTTCAATCCCGGTTTTTTTGTCTTTAGTTCCTGAGTTACAAGAACAATTTTGTCCCCATGTAAAACTCGAAATAGTTGCAAGGCTTAATAATATCAATATTTGTCTTAGCATCACTTATATTTTGATGTGATTGTCTGGTTTTTTTATGCTTGTTGCCCCAACTTGGAATTATATGCAGAACAAAGAATGAAAGAAGAGTAATATCCTAATTATGAATATTACTCTTCTATAACGATAAATAGCAAAGTATTGATAGCGTTTGCTATTTTTCCTATAAACTCAAATTCGACCTATGAAAAGCGTTTATCTATAATTCTTATTAACTATTGCTCTAAACTCTTTCTTTCCAGCTAGTTGTACTCCGTCTGAGCCAAACAGAGGGCTGTATTTACCAGTTGGCAAGTCTTTAAAGGTATAAGCATTGCATGCCCTTGCAACATCTACATATTTAGTCGCAGCAGTATTAATAGCTGACGCAGCCATACTCATTATTGCCCCTAATGCCCCGCCGGCACCAGAATTAATGGATGCATCATAAGTAACTGTACCTTTTCGGGTGTAAACAATTTGGTTTGTTTTTGTTGATTTTAGAATGTATTCAACTTCAACATAAACTTTTGCGGCAAGTCCTGACTTATTCCATTTATTAATAATAGTGAACAATGCAAGGTCAGCCCCAAATATTTCTCCAAACTTATTTAAAGGCTGGTTCAAGAATAATTCTGCATCATATGCACTTTCCTGTCTCAATATCTCCATAGAAAGTATTGGTGGGATTACATAGAAGCCGGCATTATCAATCGGGATGTTCAATGTAGAGTGGAAATATTCTTTTGCCTCGACATTAGTGCTTCGGTTTATTGGAGGCATAAGTAGAATGGTCAGAGGGTTTTCATCATACATTCCTTTATAAGCTTCAGCGCGTGGAATGGGGCTAGAGGTTGTACAGCTAATGAATAATAAAACCAAACCTACACTAAGTGAAATTAGGAATTTTTTCATTTTTCGAGCATTTTAAAGATTCTATCAATAAAAATTTTTGATTCAGGGTAAAGGGCAACTTCTTTTGCTAACATTGCTTTACCTTCTTCGGACTTCTTTGCTTTAATTAGTAAGAAGCCATAATCAGCATAGATACCTGGCGGAACTACCATCCTGGTTCCATTTTGCTTGTCAATAATTTTTTGATAAGTCTCTATAAGTTCCTGTGTCGCCTTTTCATCGCTGTTTTTTAAATAATTATAGCTTGTTGTCTCATAGTTCTCCCAGGTGTAAAGAGGCTTTTGGACTGTGCATGAAAGGATTAAGAAAATAGAAAATGGAAAAAGTATTAATTTTTTCATGGTAAGGATATTTTTTGAGTTTCCTGTGCAGATATAAAAATTTGTTTCTTTAATAGAACTTTACCATTATAGGAAACTGAAATGTTATGTGTGCCTTTAGAAATAGCATAAACCTGGCCTTTAACGCGTGTTCGCTTATCTTTATAAACTTCAGCAATAAAAGTTGTTTTGTCATCAATCGTTACGTTTACCCCTCCTTTAAAATCAGCGGGATTACCTAAAAATTCAAGGAATGCATTATTATCTATACCATTAGACATGCTTTTTATTCCACCACAACTGCTTAATAACATTAAGCCAATTGCAAAAACAGCTAGAATCTTTTTCATTTTTTTATCTCCCTAATATAATAGTTATCAAGTTTTTGTTTTTCAATACTGCCTTCTGTAAATGAAACCATAGCAAATTCATTTTGAGGGTTTTTGCCACCTGTAAAGTCAATTTTAACTTTGCCTACAATTTTACCTGGCAATTCCAGCATCATTCCTGTTTGAGGATTTTTAACGCTTTTCCCTTTTTCAATTACTTCATACATATCACCAATTTTCAATCCCTGGCTTTTACCACCTGAGATTAAGATCCCATTTTCGTCAAATGAAAGGAAAAAGGATTTCCATGGAAGATCCATACAATTATTTATAACATTTTCAACCAATTTCGAAATAGCTGCTGAAATAGCCTTGTCGCTTAAGGTTGCATCATAATCAGCCTGTGTTCCAAATCCCATCACTGTTTTATTTGTTGTTTCAGCTTCACCTTTAGCTTCTTCTGAATAAATAATCTGACCGGTTGAGACATCAACAAGACGGATACTGACTCCTGCCTGAACAGTCTGTGTTTTAGCTCTTGAGAATGCTTTGAGATCACCTACATTTTTACGTCCGAATTCAGTTATTGAACCAATAATTAGATAGTCTGCGCCGACTTTTTGAAAAGCTTCATTTCCGGCAATTTTCATTTCCTCATAAACTTTATCCATATCTTGCCTTTCGAGTAAGATAAACTTATTTGATGAGGCTAGTTTTGCGGATAATATGTCAACGGCCTGTTTACCTAAAGGGTCATTAGCCTTGTCATAAAAAAGTCCTTTTGCATATTCAGTTTCGTTTGAGAAACGTGCAATAGCCACTTTGCGTTTCAAGGATTGTCCTTCTTGTTTAGTTTCTTGAATTTGTGGCTCAACTTTCACCACTTTTTTCTGAGCGAATGAATTGACTCCAATTATACAAATCAAGAGTCCGATTAAAGATTTTTTCATTTCATTTTTGTTTTTTTTGTTAATAATAGTTTGTAATTTCTTAAGTATTAATAAATGTTGTCCCAATAGATACAAACAAATGTATCACATTTATAATAGCTGATAAATAATTGCAAATAAAATTCGCCACACCCAATGCCTGGAATAACAAAAAGTAAAGTAAAGTTGTTTTGAAGCAAGGGAATTAAACAATTGTCCTTCCCAATTGCCCGCCATCAATCAGGTTAGCAATACGCTTGGCATTCATATACTGTTTTTGCAGATCAATGCATACTTCATCCGAATCGGCATTTTTTATCTTTTCGAGAAGCCCTTTTAGAATCTGTCGTACGCGCTTCGATTTAAAGGATAATATAGAATTTGGAATAAGGAAATCCAAAACTTCATGTTCCTGGAGAAGACGGATTTTACGTTTTTCCCAGTTTGGGCTAAAAGTATATTTGGTAGCAATCAGATCAATTACCGGTCCGGAAATCGCATTGTCGGGATGATTGGTAAGTTTGCGGTAATCCATATCCGGGTTGGCTTTCAGTTCATCCACGCAAGTGTTAAAAATCTTTTGGTACTGGGCATTGCTGAAATCCAGCTCATCGGCTTTGATATCATTGATAATAAAACTGGCAGCTTTTACCATTATTTTTACTGGTTCAGCAGTAACAGGATCGGGGTGATTTGTTTCAATTTCGTCATCACCGTAAAGTAACAACTGCCTGATAATCTCACGTTCAATATCATCCGTGCTCAGCGCATCAAACGATTCCTGTTGAGTTTCAGCAGGCTCGGGGGCAAATAGGTTATCGAGTTCCTCAGCTTCGGTAGGAGTAGCAGATGATTTCTGGGTGTATTTTTTTCGAAGCAGTTTGTTCAGTTCATTCAGAATGGCTTTTTCGTCCATCTGCATACGGTCGGCGCTTTCCTTTACATAAGCAAGACGGGTAAGTTGATCGGGAATCAGCGAAATGCTTTCAATAAAATCCTTTAATACGGCAACCCTTTTCAGCGGGTCGCGGCCGGTTTCCTTTAGCAGCAGGTCGATTTTGAAATGAATAAAATCCTTGGCATTCTGCTGTATAAACTCCTGTACTTCTGCACCACGGCGGCTGCGCGCAAAGGAATCGGGATCTTCTCCATCCGGGAAAAGAACAACTTTAACATTCATTCCCTGCTCCAGTATCATATCAATTCCGCGGAACGAAGCTTTTATTCCGGCCGGATCACCATCGTAAAGTATTGTGATATTTGGCGTGTAACGCTTTATCATCCTGATCTGGTCAACCGTAAGTGACGTGCCCGACGATGAAACCACATTCTGAACTCCGGCGCGATACATCGAAATTACATCGGTGTAACCTTCGACCAGGAAACACATATCGTTGGCAGCGATGGAATGCTTGGCAAAAGAGATGCCGTAAAGGACCTTGCTTTTATTGTAAATTTCGCTTTCGGGCGAATTCACATATTTCGGACGGGTTTTATCCGAACTCATAATACGTCCGCCAAACCCAATCACGCGCCCGGCCTGACTATGAATCGGGAACATCACCCTTCCGCGGAAGCGGTCGTAAAGCCTGCCATCTTTGTTGATGCTCAAACCGGATTTCTCAAGCATATCATTGCTGTAACCGTTTTTGAGAGCATACTTACTGAACGAATCCCATTCTTCAGGACTATAACCCAGCTGAAATTCCTTTATGGTTTCGTCACTGAAACTGCGGCCATGAAAATAAGATAAGCCAACAGAAAGTCCTTCGTCGGTATTGAAAAGCTGATCGGCAAAAAATTTGGCGGCAAAATCAACGATTGCCATCAGACCTTCACGGGCCGATTTATCGGCGATCTGCTCAGCTGTTTCGGCTTCTTCCTGTATTTCGATATTGTATTTCTTCGCCAGGTAACGCAGAGCTTCAGGATAAGTGAATTTTTCGTGTTCCATCACGAAATTAACAGAATTACCTGCCTTCCCGCATCCAAAACATTTATAAATCCCCTTTGTTGGCGATACATGAAACGAAGGCGTACGCTCGTTATGAAAAGGGCATAAGCCTGTGAAGTTGGCGCCACGCCGCTTCAATGCCACAAAGTCAGCAACCACTTCCTCTACGCGGGCGGCATCAAATATCTGCGTTATGGTATCTTGAGGGATCAAAGTTCAGGGAATATTTTGGTAGTGCAAAATAACGAAAAAATGGGTTGTCATCGACGGAAAGGAGTGTTTGACACTTCGACTTCGCTCAGTGTGACAGTTTGAAAGTTTGAAGAGTTGCAATGGCTAATCCCTAAACCCTATATCCAAACCCCTAACCCCAATTAGAAACTAATACATTAATGCTAAAATCCATTTATTTAAAAAAATAATTCTACTTTTAAAGTAATTTCCTCACTCATTCGTCTACCTGTTTATATGGACGAATTTATTGCATTACCGATGGCGCAGCGACAGCAAAGTATTATTTATGCTGTGCAGAATTATGGGAAGCGTTTGTTCAGTTTTATACGCAGCCGCGTTAAAAATGATCAGGACGCCGAAGATATTCTGCAGGATGTTTGGTATCAACTTAGTTCCATTATCGAAATTGAGCCTATTGATCAACTGAGCGCCTGGCTTTACAGGGTGAGCAGGAACCGTATTGTGGACAAAAAGCGCAAGCAAACTCCGCAATCGCTCGAAGACCTGGCTTATGAAGATGAAGACGGAGAAATGGTTTTCCCGGAGGACCTACTTTCGGATATCAGGAATCCAGAAATGGAATTTGAACAAACTTATCTTAAAGAGATGTTTTTCAAAGCTATTGATGAATTGCCCGAAAAGCAAAAGGAAGTGTTTGTTTTAAACGAATTGGAAGATCTGACGCTTCAGGAAATTGCTGACAAAACCAGTGAAAACATAAAAACGATCATATCAAGGAAGCGCTACGCGGTTGCACAACTGCGGGAGCGGCTTCAGGAAATTTACGACGAATATTAACAAATAAAACTTAGAAATCATGATGTGTTACGGACACGAACGGGGAAGAAATTTCTGGATTAAAAGAGCCATTTTCATCCCGATTGCAATTGCTGCTGGTGTATTTATTTTCGGTACAGCGGTAATGTACTTATGGAACGCCATAATTCCGGCAGTGCTGGGACTGGGGGCTATAACCTTCTGGCAGGCCATAGGAATACTGGTGTTGTCGAAAATTCTTTTCGGCGGATTCAGGGGCGGCCATGGCCATCACAATTTTCATAGCCACGGCCGTGAAATGCGTGAAAAATGGATGCACCTTACTCCCGAAGAAAGGGAAAAGATGAAGACAGAATGGAGAGGAAGATGTGGCCGGCCTCCGGTTAAAGCAGAATAATCATAAACTGTATCTTTTATTCGAACCCTTCAAAGATTTTAAATCCTTGAAGGGTTTTCAATTATCAGGCGTTCAGGAAAAGTATCGTTCCCACATCCATAGGCGGCCCATCAAATAATTCAATTATCTGAACTCCGGCTTTTTCAGTAAACTCCAGGATAAGTTCCGACTCTTTATAATAAGTCAGACTACCGCAAACAAAAAGCATTTTATCAAGCAAGCCACAAGTTCCACCAAAGAAACCATGATCAAATCCTTCGAGTTTTATGCAGGCGGGATCAATAAAAAGGACTTCAAGGTTTTTTGTACTGAGGGATTTCTCAATTCCCCGGTCGGAAGTTAAAAATGAACCATTTGGTAAAGCGACAAGGTTGCAACAAATATATCCTTGCCTTACTCTAATAATTTCATGATCCGGATTCAGGTTTCGGATTGTTACATCGCTGTTGGCAGGATTTTGAATGATGAATTTTTTGGTAACCAGGGTATTATATCTTGCAGAATCGGGATATTGAATGCCTACAGGCAAGCGACCAATGGTATATCTTATGCCTTTTTCATTCAGAATCTTAAAATATTTCTCCGGTATGTTAGGCGCAACAATTAACCCAGCAGGCGAGGGACAGAAAAAAATATCAGGATGCCCCGAAATGGCTTCGTAAGTGATGCCTTCGGTGGCAAATTTCACAATTTCGCCGTAAGCGACCAGTTTCACTTTTGCCGTTTCAGGCATTTTGCCGTCACACAGAATGAGCATGGTATTCAAATCCTTTTAAATCTGTGCTTTCCTCAAAAACTACTTTTCTGAATTCTTCAAGCAACAAGGCTTTGTTCATTGCCTTGTGCCCGATAGCAGGATTGCGCATTCCGGCGGCAACTGTAAGGGTGAGAAAATTTCTTTTCCCGTTTTCGAAAATCATGGTACTCATAATTCTGCGCCAGATTTCCGAAAATGCCATTTCTCCGAATGCAACATGAAACGGCCCTGCCACCAGACTGGTGTTATCCAGCAGTCCTTCGGAGGGATGAAGCCCAATACGGAGTATTTTCACATTTGCATTGATAAACAAGGGGACGATATCTGCGACCCGGCTGATAGCTTCTTCCATCGAAAGTGGCTGATATTTGCCGTCCAGGTATAAATTTTCAAGTTCCGTATTTTTAATTACAAGGGTTGGATAAATCCGTGTACAGTCGGCACCGAGCCGGATAATTTCGGTTGCGGTAAAAATTGATTTTTCGGCAGTATCGCCGGGCAGGCCAATCATCATCTGCAGTCCAAGGTTAAAGCCGTTTTCCCTGATCTTATGCGAAGCTTCTTGCACCTGCTCAGCCGTATGGCCGCGACCGGCGAGTTTCAGCACTTCATCATCCAGCGATTGAGCCCCAAGTTCGATTGCTGTAACATGGTATTTTTTCAGAAAGTCTAAAATGTGCTGGCTTATGTAATCGGGACGCGTGGAAAGCCTTATGCCTCCTACCCTGCCAGCTTCCAGATACGGCTGAACGGATTCGAGATAAGCCTGCTGCTCTTTTTCAGGAATGCCTGTAAAATTGCCTCCGAAAAACCCAATTTCAACTTCGCCACCATCAGGAATGGTCAGCAGGTGGTTATCCACTTTGCGGATCACTTCCTCTACGGAAGGCGCACATTCAGCTCCCGCAATCCGATGTTGATTGCAAAAAACGCATTGGTTGGGACAGGCTTCTTCGGGAATAAATATGGGGATAGTAAAATGACGAAGTCTCATGGCTGGCAAAGTTAAATGTTTCCTTACACAGAAAATGCAATTTTAGGATTGCATAAAAAAACCGGGGAGTGGTTCGCCCCGGATGCAAGTAGTGTTGAAGGTTTAGCAATATAGGAGAATTAAACCTTACCGGCTTTCTTCTCTTTCTTTTCAAGACGTTTTTCTTTTAATGACTTTACAGCAGGTTTTTTAACCTCTTTATTTTCTTTATCCTTCGACTTTCCCATGGCATTAAGTTTTTTTGGTTAAACAAGTAACAAATTTAGAGCAAAATTTATTGCAAAACAAGCGAAATATTTCCTGACCTGATCAATTTTGTAAAAGATGAAACACCTGCCCAAGGAACTCAGGCAAGTGAATTTTTATTTCTTCCCCAATACTTCCAGTGCTTTTTGGAATGTTTTATCCGAGCGCAGAAAAATAGGATAAAATCCTTTGGAATCGAACAGGTTACGGGCAATATAACTCTTCATCAGTTCGGTTATTTTCTGTTGTGATGCGGCTGTTTCAGCCGGCGGGTATTTAATACCATTCTTTTCAGCGTAAGCAATGTAATCATTATACATACCTCCAGTTACCTGGAAATTTTTATCGAACTGTGTTGCTTCCTTGTATGCACTGAATTTCGAACGGTTGCCATCCGTATAATCGAATGCAAACTGGTAAAGAATTCCCTTGTTTACTGATTCATTGTAGAATTTAAATGCGGCATTCCGCTCAACAGGAATAAAAATATCAGGCATAATGCCACCGCCGCCATACACGGTTTTACCTCCCGGGGTTTTGAATTTGAGCGAATCGTTGAGTTTGATACTGTCAGCGCTGTAGAGTTCGCCATCGGTCATGCGGTGATAGTATTCCATATAATATTCCTCAGCGCCCTTGGTGTAAGGTTTCTGAATACTGCGTCCGGTTGGTGTGTAATAACGTGCCACGGTAAGCCGCAGGGCCGATCCGTCGCTCAAATTAACCTGTTCCTGTACAAGCCCTTTGCCAAATGAGCGGCGGCCAATAATGGTGCCACGGTCGTTATCCTGAATGGCTCCGGCTACAATTTCGCTGGCCGAGGCAGAGCCTTCGTCAATAAGCACCGCAAGAGGCTGGTCTTCCCATAGGCCTCCTGAAGTAGAGGTAGCGATTTGTTTCGGGCGATGTAAGCCTTTAGTGTAAACAATCAGTTTATTAGCAGGTAAAAATTCGTCGGCCACAGCAATTGCTTCCTGAAGATATCCGCCCGAATTACCGCGCAGATCGAGTATAAGATTCCGAACGCCTTTAGCCTTCAGGTCTTTCAATGCTTCATGGAGTTCGTCGCCAGTGGTAGCGCTGAATTTGCTGAGCTTGATATATCCCGTTTCGACATTTACAGCATACGAAATATCAATACTCCAGGTTGGAATTACACCACGTGTAATGGTAAAATCGTTCAGCTTTTTCAAACCTCTCCTAAAAACACTCACAGTTACCTTGGTGTCTTTCGGACCTTTGAGCAATTTCATTACCTTATCATTATCAATTTTAATGCTCGCCATATTTTTACCGTCCACTTTCACAATGCGGTCGCCGGCAAGCAACCCGACTTTTTCCGATGGCCCTCCAGGAATTGTATTTACCACCATCACCGTATCGCGCTCAATCCTGAACTGAACTCCTATTCCCTGGAAATTGCCCATCAGCGGATCGTTGGCATCGGCAAATTCGGAGGCAGGAATGTAGACCGAATGTGGATCAAGGCTAAGCAGCATGCCGGTAATGGCTTCTTCATTCAGCTTTTTTACATTAACGCTGTCAACATAATTATTGTCGATAAAGCGAATCAGTTCATTGAGCGTATTTTTGCTTTGAATACCCTTTATAGGAATGTGATTCTGCACAAATGAACTCTGCAAAAGGTAATATCCCGTAAGGATTCCTATAACGAGTACCAAAGCAAAAGCTATAGGCAGATATAAATTAGGTCGGCGGTTGTTTTCCATTTTTTATTTTAAGTATTTGTATGATAATGTGTCGTGGAGATGAGGGATTAGGAGACGAAGGGAGTGAGAGACTGGGAGACATAGAGACTGGGAGACAAGGGAAATGCTCCGATGAATTTTAAAAGCATTCCGGAAACGAAAATCATGCACTTCGATTTGGTTGGGCTTTACTCACCAACCATCGCTCAGTGGCCGAAAAAACCGAGCTTACTTTCCGTATTTCGCTGCCGCTTCCTTCATCGTAAAGGCTGACCACATCTGGAACATACGCTCCACTTTTTCGCGGTTGTAGCCTTTTTCGAGTTCAAGGTAGCCACTGTCCTGGGTATGCAACACATTGCCTTTTTCATCCAGGATAACAAAAACAGGGAAGCCAAAACGCTGTGGGTATCCAATAGTGGCCAGGAACTTGTGATTATCGTTTTCCTTGCTGAAATTCACTTTCACCACCACGTAATTTGCCTTAACCAGGCTGTCGAGTTTCGTATCCGCTTCAACCATTTTATGAAATTTCACACACCAGGGACACCAGTTGCCCCCAACCTGCAGGAAAACATGTTTGCCTTCGGCGGAAGCTTTTGCAACAGCGGCGGCAACTTCAGCTTTGGCATCGGCTTCAGGATTATAGATTTTTACAGCTTGCTGTGCTGATAAACTGAGGCTAATCAGCCCAATGATGAATGTAAGTAGAATGTTTTGTTTCATTTAAAGTAGTGTTGTTTTGCTTCAGGCTGCAATATTAACAGATTTACCGAAAATATGTCGTCGAAGCCAAGGCCATATCATGTTAAAAATTCACAAATGCAAAGGTATAAACTCCCGGCATGTGAAAAGGGCTTATTGCTTTTTCTAATTTTGTCCTTTATCAAATTGATTTTCCGATAACGCGAAAGGCTATGAACCTAGTAATTGATACAGGGAATACACTCACCAAACTTGCCATATTTCAGGGCAGGGAGATGGTTGCATTTACCAGTTTTAAAGGTGTTGACCCTAAGCATGTCATTCAATTCTGCGAGACAAATACACTTATAAAAAACGCAATACTTTCTACGGTAAAAGAGTATTCCTCCGAAATTGATCATTATCTCAGTGAGCGATATTTCGCTGTATTTTTCACTCATACTACTTTGGTGCCAATCACCAATAATTACGGTACTCCCGAAACATTAGGCAAGGACAGGCTGGCAGGCGTTGTTGGTGCAAATCAGATTTTTCCGGCGAGCGACATCCTTGTTATTGATGCCGGCACAGCAATTACATATGACCTTATAACTGCCGGAGGCGAATACTCAGGAGGAGCCATATCCCCCGGAATAACCATGCGATACAAGGCTTTGCACACTTTTACCGACAAGTTGCCGTTACTCGATTATTACGATGACGCTTCACTGGTCGGCGACGATACATCAACCAGCATACACTCGGGTGTGCTCAACGGCGCGGTTGCCGAAATGGAGGGAATCATACAACGCTACCAGCTTGTATATCCCGGCCTTAAAATAATTCTGACCGGCGGCGATCATAATTATTTTGATAAACGATTAAAAATTAAGACCTTTGCAGCCCCCAACCTGGTACTTGAGGGCTTAAACCTAATCCTGGATTACAACATTGAAACACATTAAAGTTATTCGTAAACTCATACTGGCTGTAGCAATAATTTCATCAGCATACGTAACCTCAGCACAGGTAAAAATTTCTTCCCCGTATTCAATGTTTGGGATAGGTGATTTATATGGCAACAGAAGCCAGATGAATATGGCTATGGGCGGAGCCGCCACAGCCTACAGCAGTCCGTATTATATTAACCCAGCCAATCCGGCTTCCTACATGGCGTTCGATACTAATAGTTTTGTTTTCGATGGGGCATTTCATCTACGGTCGGAAACACTGAAAACCATTGACCAGTCTCAAAAAACCAGGTTTGGCAGTATCTCAAACTTATATTTTGGTTTCCCGGTTACCAGATGGTGGGCAGCCAGCGCCGGAATTATGCCTTATTCGAATGTAGGGTACGAAGTATCCGACGACCAGGTTTTAACTAACATTGGCCGAACAGTAAGTACTTACAAAGGAAACGGAGGACTTAACAAAGCCTATATCGGCAGCGCCTTTTCGCCGGTAAAAAACCTCTCAGTCGGTATTAATGTGGCTTATCTATTCGGGAATATTGTAAAAGAACATACGTTGACTTACCCTGATTCAGGTGCCTATATTAACACTATGGTCCGAAGCACAGCCAGGCTTAATAAAGTTAACTTTGATCTGGGTCTGATATACCGCAAAAATTTAAAAGAAGGCAGGTTTTTCCAGGTAGGCCTCACCTATAAGCCAAATCAGACAATCGACGGCAATTCTGAAAAGATTGCCTATTCATATATGTGGAATACATCAACAGATTTGGAAGCTATTAAAGATACCATAAGTATTGAAGCAAGTAAAAAAGGGCAGGTCATTTTGCCAACCGCTATAGGGGCTGGTTTTATGATCGGCAGCACCAACCGTTGGCTTGCCACTGCGGATATAAACTGGCAAAAATGGACCGAATTCCGTTACCTTGGAAGTGATCTGAAATTAAAGAACACCCTGAGGATTGCGTTAGGCGGCCAGTTCCGCCCGGCTATTGTTGATATGGGTAAATATTACGAACGCATAAATTACCGCGCCGGTTTCAGATTCGAACAGAGTAACCTCGAAATTAAAAATACCCGTATCAATGACCTTGGAATTAGTTTTGGCGTAGGCTTACCAATGAAAAAATCGAGATCAACCATTAACATTGCTGTTGAAGTCGGATCGCAAGGGACAACCAATAACGGGCTGATCAAAGATAATTACGTTCGCTTTACCGTTGGCGCCGCTTTACAGGAAAGATGGTTCCAGAAACGAAAATTTAACTAACAAGTTTTCACCCGCTCAAAAGCTGAAACCTTAACACTTAAGTTGAAATCCCGGTGCCAGACCTTAAAAAAACCTGGATAGATAATTACATCAGCGTATAACAGGTAGAACATTAGCACTTTATTATGAGCAGGAAATTGTCTGCGATATTTAAATACAGAATTATATTCAGCATTGTTGTTCTCCTTTTGGCAACAATGCTTTTTTCATGCGAAAATGATATGATGGCTGTTATTAAGCTGTCGTCGAAAGACTCCATTCCTGATATTGCCATCAATAATGTGCATGTAAAACAAAGTGAAAACGGCAAGATGACACTTGAACTTACTGCGCCTAAAATGATTAGTTACCAAACGAGGGATTCATACACCGAATTTCCGAATGGACTAAAAATTATATTTTACGACTCCATTATGCAGCCCAAAAGCGAGCTTACAGCTAACTACGGCGTTAGTTACGATAACAAACACACCATGATGGCCAGGGGAAATGTTATAGTCCGTAATTTTCAGAAACAGGAGCAACTCAATACCGAAAGCCTTCTTTATGATCAGATGGCAAAAAAAGTTTCGACCGATGAATTCGTAAAAATTACCACCCTCGACAGAACAATACTCGGTAAAGGAATGGAATCGGATGAATTATTCGATAACTGGGTCATTAAAAATGTTACAGGGACATTTTATGTGAATGAAAACAAATAGTGAGTAAAGTATTTTTATCTTTGATATCATGATCGCCGGTTTGAAAGGCGAATCACTGCAGACTCGGAAATGAACAATTATCTAATAATAGCTTTTACGCTTGCATCTTCCGCTTTTTTCTCGGGGATGGAAATTGCATTTGTAAGCGCCAACAAGCTTCGCATCGAACTCGAAAAAGGCAAAGGGTTGTTATCAGCCCGGCTTGTTTCGGGTTTTATTCATCATCCATCGCGCTTTATTGGAGCTATGCTTGTCGGAAATAATATTTCCCTGGTTATTTATGGTATCGCGGCCGCTGCTATCCTTGAACCGGTGCTTATAAATACACTTCCTGCATCTCTTGCTTCGGAAGGTATTATACTGGTTTTTCAAACCATACTTTCAACTTTGCTGATATTGATTACAGCAGAGTTTTTCCCAAAAATACTTTTCCGGCTCAACCCAAACGGGCTTCTCAATTTTTTCGCTGTTCCGGTTTATCTGGTTTACCTTATACTTTATCCATTTATGTATTTTTTCCTGGGGCTGTCCGAACTCATACTCAGGTATATATTTGGCATGAAAACCGGCACTGTCCGCTATCAGTTTACAGCTATTGATTTCGACGAGTATATACGCGATTTTTACAACCCGGCAGCTGCACAGGTGGATGAAGCGCCTGAAATGCAAATGATACAGAATGTGCGCGATTTCCATTCGACCAAAGTGCGCGAATGTATGGTGCCGCGAAACGAAATTATTGCAGTTGACGACACCATAAGTATTGAAGAACTTCATGATTTATTCATCAAATCACAACACTCGAAAATACCAGTATATAAAGAAAGTATTGATAATCTCACCGGTTATGTGCATCTGTATGATCTTTTTGCCAAACCTGCTGAAATCAACACGGTAGTAAAATCTGTAATAATAGTTCCCGAAACCATCTCGGCCAGCAATGTGCTTAATATGATGATAAGCCAGCGTAAAAGTGTTGCAGTGGTTGTTGATGAATTTGGCGGTACTGCCGGAATGGTAACGGTTGAGGATCTGATTGAAGAAATATTCGGCGAAATAGAGGATGAACTTGATGTGGAAGAACTCCAGGTAAGACAACTCAGCGAAACAGAATTTATTTTGGCAGGCCGGCTCGAAATCGATTACCTTAACCAGGAATATTCTTTAAACCTACCCCAGAGTGATGAATATGAGACACTTGCCGGCCTTATCCTGAACCATCACCAGAGCATCCCTGAAATACATGAACAGATCCATATTGACAGATTTACCTTTACGATCCTTGAAGCAACAGGCAGCAGGATTGATAAAGTTCAGCTTATAATTGAATCATAATCCGCAGTTTTTCCGATAATGATAAGCGGCTATCTCTTACAGAATTGCAGGTTTCGGGCATACCGGAGTTAATGGTTTCATTATTAAAGGCTTTACAATTATCCCTTAACCTATAAGAATGCAAAAATTATTTTTCCAAGTGGGGAATTATTGTAAATTTGCACCTCTTTTTACCGAAACTATTAAATTAAATACAAATGGCAATTATTGGCGAAATACGAAAACATTACTGGTTACTTGTTGCAATTATTGGTGTTGCTTTACTTCTTTTCGTGCTCAGCGACTTTCAGCGCAAAAGCAAAAAGCAAACCAATACCATAGGTACTATTGCTGGCGAAAAAATCGCAATTACTGAATTCAACAAGAGGGTTGAAGAAAACACCGAGATGCAAAAAGCCAATACAGGCAAAGGAAATCTCACATCCGAAGAAAACTTCCAGGTGCGTCAGCAAACATGGCAGCAGATGGTTAACGAAATTGTTATGAACAAACAATACGATATGCTTGGCGTTTCGGTTTCGGTTGAAGAACTTGATGATTTGATCAGGGGCAAAAATCCGCACCAATATATTGTTCAAAGCTTTACCGATCCTAAAACCGGGCAGTTTGATCAGAAAGCCGTTAATAACTTCCTTCAGAACCTCGACAATCCCGAAATG
Source organism: Bacteroidales bacterium (assembly GCA_038237165.1). Lineage (GTDB taxonomy): Bacteria > Bacteroidota > Bacteroidia > Bacteroidales > UBA4417 > UBA4417. The sequence goes on from JBBRYZ010000044.1 coordinate 15,356, forward strand.
GTAAAGCCTGAAATGAAACAGCGCTACCTGATGATGGAAAAAGCCATTAAAAGTGACAGGCAGTCGACCAAATACACCAACCTGATCACCAAAGCATTCTATGTTCCCACAGCCTTTGCTAAACGCAACTACAACGAATCCAACACAATGGCGCAGGTTCGCATTACCGGGATACGTTATCAGACCGTTTCGGACAGTGCTGTAAAAGTTACTGATGCCGATTACGAAAAATATTACACCGGGAACAAATACAAATTCAAACAGGATAAACCTGCCCGCGATATTGAGTATGTTCTCTTCGAGCCAAAAATGTCAGCTGAGGACATTGCTTTGCTTAAAAGTAATGTTGACAAGACGTATAATGAATTTCTTACCGCCACTGATATTCCCGGTTTTGTAAATTCAACTTCCGATAACCGTTACGACAGTACCTGGCATAAACGCGGAACATTTGCCCCCAACATCGACACACTTCTTTTCACTGCTCCTGTAGGCCAGGTATTGCAGCCAATTGAAGATAATGGCATGTACCGTATATTTAAAATTGTTGATCGACAGTCGAAACCTGATTCACTCCGGGCAAGCCATATCCTTATTTCGTACGCCGGTACGCCAATACAAACAGCCACCCGCACCCGCGAAGCCGCAGATAAACTTGCTGACAGTATTCTTCTGGTTGTGCAGAAGAACCCGGCAGCTTTCGAAGGCATAGCCGGAACAATTAGCGATGATGCTACTGCTAAAACAAAACTGGGCGACCTTGGTTGGTTTGCTGACGGAACAATGGTTCCCGAATTTAACGAAGCAGTTGTAAAAGGCAACGTGGGTGACATTAAAAAAGTAGAAAGTCAGTTTGGTTACCATATTATTAAAGTAGTTGGCAAAAAAGATCTTTCGACCAAAATAAAAGTTGCCAGTATTGATTTCGCTATGGATCCGGGAGCTAAAACCATTGAGGCTATCTATAATGAAGCCAGCAATTTTGCTTCGACAAATAATACACTGGACAATTTCGAAAAAGCCGCCAAGAGCAAAGGAATGCGCACCGCCGACAAACTTTCGGAAAGTGATAATACGATCCCTGGCCTTAAAGCAGCCCGCGAGGTTGTGCGCTGGGCCTTCAATAAAGATACTGAAAAAGGTACAGTCTCCAATGTTTTTGATGTTGAAGGAACCTATGTTGTAGCAGCATTGAAAACCAAGATTGAAAAAGGATTTGTTCCTCTCGAAGTATTAAAGGACGCGATAAAACCTCTGGTTATCCGCGAGAAGAAAGCTGAATACCTTATCAGTAAGGTTAAAGGTAAAGATCTGAATGCTCTTGTGCAAGAATTTCCGGGTTCCAAAATTGACACCGTTGATGTATCATTTGCCAGCGCCAATATCCCGAATTACGGACATGAAGCTAAGCTGACGGGCGATATTTTTGCAGCCAAAAAAGGTGTGTTAGCCAGTCCGGTACAGGGTGAGCAAGGCGTGTATGTTTTCATACTCGACCAGGTGAAAGAAGCTCCCGCAACCACTGATTTCGAAAATCAGAAACGGCAAATGGCAATGTATTTCCAGAACCGCGCCGGGATGCTGTCAAACATTCTACAGGAAAAGGCTGATATAAAAGACAACAGGTTGACTTTCTACTAAACAACAACTAACCATAACTACCGAAAACCGCTTCAGAAATGGAGCGGTTTTTTTATTTCCTGATATACAAGTGGTAACATAGAATGTCTGAATGTGAGGTGAGTCTGTTGGAATGATTTTTGCAATAGAATTCTATTGAAGTAATTGAAGATAAACCCGATTTATAACTCCTTTTAAAATTCCAGACGATGAAAAGCTTAATGTTAACTGTGGTTCTGATGATTTTGGAAACCGGATTATTTGCCCAGGAAAATACTTCACAGCCGGAGAGCGGGAAATCCGCCCAAAAAGAGACAAAAGCAGAACGCGAAGCAATCCGAACCCGGGTTTTTAACGAAAAAACAGCAGTGATTAACAGCCGGCAGTTTGTGTTAGAAGCCAATTATATTATCAGTCGCGATGGTAGCAGAAATTCTGTTCCTTCCGGTCTTAACTTTATAATGGTCGACTCCACACATGCTGTTGTCCAGTCGGGAAGCAACGCGGGAATGGGATTAAATGATGTTGGGGGCGTAACAGCCAGCGGCAATATCACCAGCTGGAAAGTTTACAAAAATGAAAAGAAAAGGACTTTTAACATTCAAATGGGCGTATCAACCAATCTGGGTTTAATTAATATGTCAATTTACATTCCGGCCAGTGGGGATTCAAAGGCCCATCTTCTCGAAAATTTCCTATTACCCAGCGCAGATTTTGTGGGTCCCCTGGTTCCTCTCGAAAAATCAACAGTTTACAAAGGGAGAACAAGGTATGTGGTTCCGGGTTTAAATTAAAACATAGCAACCAACTATACCAGCTGTAGCCTGTTGGAATCCTGCTTGATAAAAATAAAAAGCAGGATTGTGAACGACCAAAGGGAAGAACCTCCATAACTGAAGAATGGCAGCGGAATCCCAATCACCGGCATTAGACCTATGGTAAATCCCACATTCACCACGAAGTGAAAGAACAGAATACTGGCTACTCCATACCCATAAATGCGGCTGAATTCCGAACGCTGTCGCTCAGCCATCAGGATAATACGCGTAATTAACGCCATGAATAAAAGAACTACAACCGTTGCGCCTACAAATCCCCATTCCTCGCCAACAGTGCAAAATATAAAGTCAGTACTTTGCTCGGGTACAAAATTAAACTTGGTTTGGGTTCCTTTCAGAAAGCCTTTGCCCCAGAAACCACCTGAACCTATTGCAATTTTCGACTGGTTTACATTATATCCGGCGCCCTTCAGATCAATCTGCTTGCCCAGCACTACATTGATACGTGTTTTCTGATGGGGTTCAAGCACGTGCTGAAAAGCATAATCCACACTCAGCACAAACAAAGTAGCAATAATAAAAATACCTATTACGGTCAGAATGTTTTTCAGGGTTCGGCGGATAAAGAAAACGAAACCAATCAACAATATAGCAACTACCAGAATAACAATATACTGATTAAAAAGTAAAACCATTATTCCAAGTATTGCAACGGCCACACCAACCAGCAAAATGATGCCTGGCATCCCCTGTCTGTATAATACCAATGATAATGAGGCATATACGAGCGCTGATCCGGTATCGTTTTGTAAAATAATGAGCAGTGCAGGAATCGCGAGAATGATCCAGGGAATGATCTGGGATTTTCGTTTCCGGTTATCTAAATCCAATGCACTCAGGTAATGCGCCAAAGCCAGGGTAGTGGCAAACTTGGCAAATTCAGCAGGCTGAAGTTTGAAACCACCTATCTCGAACCATGATTTAGCGCCTGCTGTTTCTTTTCCAAGGAATAAAACAACTATTAAAAGTAATATGGTTCCTATGTAAATCGGGTAGGCAAACGCGTTGAAGAATTTTGCATCAGTGAGTATGATCATCAATGCTATTGCCAGGGCTGTTCCTATCCAGAGCATTTGCTTGCCATACGATTGCGACAAATCGAAAATACTGGAATGCTCATTGTTATATACCGCGGCATAAATACTTACCCAACCCATCAGTACCAATGTCAGGTATAAGAGTACCAGCGTGCGGTCGATATAACGGAAAATTCCTTTTTGCTCTTTCAATTGTTCAGCAGGTTATAATTAATCATCTTTTCTTCAAGTTCCTTACGCTTAACCTTGCGTTTTATGTATTTTTCAATCATCAACGAAGCTATAGGCGCAGCGTACGTCGAGCCAAAACCAGCATTTTCGACAATAACGCAAATCGCGATCTGTGGATTTTCGACCGGAGCAAAAGCAATAAAATTGGAGTGTGGCTTGCCATGAGGATTATCAGCTGTTCCTGTTTTTCCGGCCATGGTAATGCTATCCACCTTCCAGGCTCTGGCTGTACCGTGTTCTCCTTCAAAAACCTCCATCATTCCTTCGCGAACCACATCAACGTATTCCTGGTTAATGGTTGAAACATTCTTATCGGATGAAAATTTAGTCTTTTCACCCCCAACAGACCTTACAACATGGGGAGGAAAAAAGAATCCGCGGTTGGCTACCAGGCAGGCATAATTTACCAGTTGAAGCGGTGTGGCAAGAATTTCACCCTGGCCGATGGATAATGATCGTATTGTCATAGCATTCCAGCTGCCCTTGCCATAAATTTTATCGAATACTTCCGAAGGAGGAAGATTGCCCTTAAGTTCAAAAGCAAGATCGGTGTTGAGCATGCGGCCAAATCCCATACTCATCAGGTGACTTCGCCACACGTCATAACGTTCTTTAACCGTCGCATAATCCTGGTCCGTCATAATGGCACGGAATACCTGCCAGTGAAAAGGATTGCACGATTGCTGTATAGCCATGTAAACATCGAGCGGCGAAACGTGGTTGTGGGTACATCTGATGGGAGATGATGCCGGCCCCTGGCATGTGAAACGTGTTGTTTTGGTTATAACGCCCATTTGCAGGGCAACCATGTCATTAGCCATTTTAAAAGTCGAACCCGGAGGATACTGACCCATAATTGCCCGGTTAAGCAATGGCTTTACAGGATCGTTATTAAGTTCAACAAAGTTTTTACTCCTTACCCGGCCAACCAGAAGATTAGGATCATACCCGGGGCTCGAAAGGAAGCAAAGCAGCTCACCGGTTCTGGGATCAATGGCAACAATGCTTCCGCGTTTGTTAACCATAAGTTTTTCGCCGTATTGCTGCAAGTCGGCATCAATACCGGTTTGCAGATCGCCACCCATTACAGCGGCGGTATCGTAACGTCCATTTTCAAAACTGCCTACATCGCGGTTCATCACATCAACCATGCGGATTTTCAGTCCTTTGATACCACGCAGTTGCTTTTCATACGCGCGTTCAATTCCGCTGATGCCTATATAATCGCCTTGTTTATAGTATAGATTCTTTTCGACCTGGGCCGGGGTTACTTCACCTATATAACCTAAAAGGTGAGCGCCAATGGACATGGGATATTTACGCAATGTACGTGGCTGTACAAAGAAACCCCTGAAACGGTAAAGCTTTTCCTCGATATACCCGTACGTTTCTTTTGAAATTTGTTTTTCAAACGGGGATGCCAATATAGGCGAATAATCTTTGGCCTTTTTCATCCGTTCAAGAAAGCCTTCAATAGGAATATCCAACAACCGGCATATTTCGGCGGTATCCACGTCTTTAACCTGGCGTGGTATAACCATGAGATCATAAACAGCTTCATTGTATAAAAGCAGTTTCCCGTTACGGTCGTAAATCAATCCCCGCGCGGGGAATTGGGTCACATAACGAAGTACATTATTATTGGCCGAAAGCGTATAGCTCCTGTCGATCACCTGTATATAAAACAACCTCACAAGATAGATAAAGCCAATAACCAGAAAAGTGGTGATAATTACTATTTTACGATCGGCATAAATACGGCTGGCCATTGAAAACTATAAATTGTATGATGAGCTGGTGTAAACTGGAATAAGTGTGCAAAAATACAGAATACAGCGTTCATTTATAGTAAACTTAAAATATTTATCTGCTTATATATGTTAAAAAAACCTGCTGAAGTAATTGTACTGCAGCAGGTGATTGTATGTAGGGGTAAACGGATATTTTTGCTTGATTGCTTCAGGCTGGTCTAATTTTTCCAAAGCCATGAATAAATGAATTCACCTGGGGACTTTATTTATAATCAGCAGAACCATTTCCGGGATTATTGATTGAAGCATGGAAAAACTTGATTTTTTTAGACAATAACTTGATTTTTGACATCAGTTAAAAACCCGGGATTTTCGAAAGGGTATAAAACTATGACGGCATGCAAATAAAAAAGTTACATCTAACTCTAATGATTACGAAAATCATCTGATTTCTCAGGAATGTCAATTCAGCATTACTAAGTTTTTATAAGCTTCTGCATTCTTTCATCTCCCAGGTAAGGTTTAAAATCCGGATCCGATTTTAACCGGTTGACATCCTTAAATCCAAGTTCAAAAGCCTGTTTCAGTGCATTAAAAACGCCATCTGCATTATGATTCATAGCCGCAAGTTGAGCTGCCATATACCTGTGTTCGGCATTAGTCGGATCAACAAGCCTGTAGATTTCGATAAATTTGGGCGCTGCTGTCAAATCACCCTGTTTCAGAGCATTGGTCGAATACATATAGCTACTCATGCTCAAGGATCCCAAAAGCCTTTTATATACCTGGCTTATTGAAGGGTTATTCGGTTTTTCAGATAATGAATGCAGACTTGTGGTTGCTTTAGTCCACCATTCAATAGATTGTATAGGTATTTGCGGGAGATATTCCTGCTGTAACTTTTGCTCCATTGAAAGCATATCCTTTTTCCGATTGCTGAATTCAATAACTTCCTTTTCTGCAGAAAGTCTTTTGATCTCCGACTGAAGCGGTGCAACGTCGGTAAGCCCTTGCAGAAAATGCAGCATTTTGATATATGTTTCCTGTTGCAAATGTAATTTGCCTTCAGCTTCAAAACCGCTTGCCAATTTATCATTCTTTTCGATAAAATTATTAATATCAGCCCTTTGCTCCGGAATTGCTTTTTGCCGCATAGCATCGAATCTGATCCAGGTAAAAATATCAGGAATCAACTCCTTGGGAGGCCATTGATGAATCCCGTCGAACACAAGCAAATGATGCTGGTATCCAGCCTGTTCAAGGGATTCGTCGAGTTGCTGCATTTCGGTAAAATTAAAGTCCTGGTTTCCAACAACGGCCAGGTAGCTGAATGCACTCACCGGTTTTTGGTTGATATTTGGCAAACCGGCACCACAACCAACAACGCCTGCAATTCCACCTTGTGTAATGGCCACAGCTCCTGCCACCCTCGATCCGCCCGAAAATCCACAAAGATAAACAGCTCGTTTTTCAATATTGAATCGGGTTGTGAGGTCAGCAAGCATTTTTAGATAATAATCTGTGGTTTGTTCTGCGGGCAAGCCATTTTTCGAGTTGTTTGAACCAGCTATGATGAAACCGCTTTTTGCTGCCTCTGCATTTAAAAGATTGACTGGCAACAAGCCATCTCCATGAGAATCAAAAAGAATAAGTAAAGGACATGGCTTGTCTTTTTCGTATTGAGGGGGTAAAAACAAGGCATAGGAAACATTGGTGTCAGCCTGGCACTTAACAGATGGATAAACCTTTGAATTGATGAAATCCTGTGCCACATTCTGACGACCCGAAACGCAGGAAACCGAGAATAGCAGAATCATAACAAATGATGCGCCGGAAACAAATTGTTTTATCATTTGAAGAAAATAAATGCAGTTTTTTTTTCTACAAAGATCGCTTTTTCATCATTTGAATCAAAATGATGTATATTTGATCTCTCATATTGGGGTAAAATAGATCTATTCATTATCATGCTTGGATTTAATAAACTGAGATTCAAAAACATAAAGAAACGCGACGAGTTCGTGAGTTCTGCTGTGTAAACATCTGAATGAATCTTATTTATAAAAATCTAAAGCTATATTATAATGGAATTACCTTTCGCAGAACCTTACAGAATAAAAATGGTGGAGTCCATCCGCTGCAGTACGCGCGAACAACGCGAACAATGGATAAAAGAAGCTGGTTATAACCTTTTTAACCTCCGCAGCGACCAGGTTTTTATCGACCTGCTGACCGACTCGGGCACAGGTGCCATGAGCGATAAACAATGGAGCGAAATGATGCTGGGCGACGAAAGTTATGCCGGGGCTTCCTCCTATTATAAATTGAAATCCGCCATTAAGGATTTGCTGGGTTTTGAGCATTTCCTGCCAACCCACCAGGGCCGTGCCGCCGAAAATGTGCTTTTCAGCGTAATGGTAAAAGAAGGCAACGTGGTTCCCGGCAATTCACATTTTGATACCACCAAGGGTCATATTGAATTCCGAAAGGCCAAAGCCATTGATTGCACTATAGATGAAGCCTTCGACACCACTATCGATCACCCTTTTAAAGGGAACCTCGACCTGGGGAAACTTGAAGATGTTTTAAAAAAATATCCACGAGAGCAGGTTCCGATGATTATCGTTACCATTACCTGCAATTCGTCGGGCGGACAGCCGGTTTCGATGGCAAATATTAAAGACGTAAAACAACTGGCTAACAAGTATAATATCCCTGTAATTTTCGATTCGGCCCGGTTTGCCGAGAATGCCTATTTTATTAAAACCCGAGAAGCCGGTCAGCAGGATCGCAGCATACGCGAAATTGTTGCCGAAATGTTCTCCTATGCCGACGGCATGACCATGAGCAGCAAAAAAGACGCAATCGTGAACATCGGAGGATTTATTGCCTTGCGCGATCCGGAACTTTTCAGACAGGCATCGGTTTTCAATATTATGTTCGAAGGCTTTTTGACTTATGGAGGACTTGCAGGCCGCGACCTGAATGCCATTGCACAGGGATTATATGAAGGTACCGAATTTGATTATCTGAAATCAAGAATAAACCAGGTGGCAATGTTAGGGCAGAAAATGACAGGTTACGGAGTTCCTGTGCAGATGCCTTATGGAGGCCATGCCATTTTTGTAGATGCAAGTAAAGTGCTTTCACATTTGCCGAAGGAGCATTTCAGGGCGCAGACTTTGGGTGTTGAATTATACCTTGAAGCCGGTGTAAGGGGAGTTGAAATCGGAGCCATTATGGCCGACCGCGACCCTGTTACCCGCGAAAATCGCTATCCTGAACTTGAATTACTGAGGCTTGCCATTCCGCGCCGTACTTACACCAACGACCATATGAACTATGTGGCTGTTGCTATGGGAAATGTGTACGAACGCCGTCTGCAGATTAAAACCGGCCTTGCCATCGAGGAGGAAGCTCCTATTATGAGGCACTTTACGGTGAAGTTGAGCAGGATCTGATTGGAGAAACCCAATTCTTAAGAGGTACGATTTACGAGTGACGAGGTACGATTGCGCAGTAAATTCTTAAATCGTACGTCGTACATTTTTATTTTCATCTGATGATTATAATGAGAAACGGGATCAATAAATCAGTAAGAGTGATTAAAAACTAATCCGGACCTGATTGCAAATACTTTTTATTTTAAGAAACCGCCTCCGGATTGGGGGCGGTTTTTTTTATTAAGGGAAAGGGTCCATGAGTTCTCACTGATTTAACATTTCCGGGCACCAACGACATATATGTTAAATACTTTTTTCTGCCATTGGGATTTGCAATTACTATAGGCAGAGGGTTGCTTATATTTTTTAGCTAATTTTGAATTTAATTGACCGTATGAATGCCGGGATTTACAACAATGAAATAATGCATTCCTTCTGCTTATTTTGAAATGGTAATATAAAACATTCGGCGAAAAGAAAGTCCTGCATAATACACAAATAAAATGACAATAGAGTTAATAGAATTAAATGGAGTTTGTATTGCGGGAATAATATCTGACAATATCGAATTGAAAAACACCCAGGACGCAGTTGACATGATAGCAAATTGCAATTACCAGGGAGCTACAGCGATAATTCTCAGGGAAGAAAATATAATTGGTAGTTTTTTTGACCTTAAAACCGGTGTTGCAGGAGATATGCTTCAAAAATTCTCCACCTATCAGAGCAGGCTTGCCATTGTCGGCGACTTTACAAAATTTCCTGCCAATAGCCTGCAGGACTTTATTCGCGAGAGCAACAAGCTGGGCAAGATTAATTTTGTTGGTACTATAGAAGAAGCAAAGAATTGTTTAACAAAGAAGAAGTGATGAACAAAAGATTAATTTACCAGGTCGACGCTTTTACCGACCAGCCTTTTAAAGGTAATCCCGCCGGTGTAGTGATAGTTGATGAAAGCATTACAGATGAATGGATGCAGAATATGGCTGCAGAGATGAACCTGTCGGAAACTGCGTTTATTATCCCAACCGGGCCTGATTTCCGGATCCGGTATTTTACACCCACCAATGAGGTTCCGCTTTGCGGGCATGCAACCTTGGCAAGTGCTCATATTATTTATGAAACCGGGTTAAGAAAAGAAAATGAAACTATCATATTCAAAGCCAATGGCGGTGAGTTGAGCATTAAAAAAGACGCTGACCTGGTAGTGATGAACTTCCCATGCTATCCTATAAACAGGATCGGAGTACCTGGCGATTTTATAGAAACTATCGGTTTTGCACCCATTGAAACCTATGTGAGTAATTACAACTGGATTATTGCCGTTGCAGGCACAGAAGATGAAATCAGAAGGGCAGAGCCTGCCTTTGAGCGTATGAAAATGAGTGGGCTGGGACATCTGATGCTTACCGCAAAGAGCGAATCCAACGAATATGATTTTGTTGTACGATGTTTTGCCCCGGCCTTAGGCATTAACGAAGACCCGGTAACCGGATCGGCGCATTGCGCCCTGACACCTTTGTGGGCTGAGAAGCTTGGGAAAACAGAGATGGATTCCCTTCAGGTATCGAAACGCACAGGTAAACTAAAAGTAAAAATGCTTGGCGACAGGGTGGAGATTAAAGGTGAAGCTGTTACGATATTTGAAGCGGAATTGAAAATTTCTTAATGCCTTTTCATTCAAACCATTTAAAATACATTCTACAAATCCTTGGCAATTATTTTTTCAATATGAAAACGATTTTTCAAGCGGCATCAGTCTCTGTAGTTAATTCACTGTTTTTCTTTCGAAGGTTTCCTTAAAATTAATTTTTATTTGCCTTTGAGTATTATAATTTTAAGGATACAAATCATTCATATAACCGTTCATAAGTTTCAATTCCAAAACACTTAAATATGGACCCATTTTATGTTATAGTTATTTTTCTTGCCGGAACACTTTTAGCAGTTCAACTGTACTTAATTGTAAATGAGAGAAGAAAGATCAAGAATAAAAAACAGGGAATTATTAAACTGGAAGAATTTATGAGTCATGACATCTACATGATTATAATAGGGATTGTCTTTGCGGCAGGAAGTTTCTTTAAAATAACTACAAATATCTATGAATTTGCTTTTTTGTTTTTAATGGGAATGAGCGCTCTGATTCAAGGATTTCGTCAAAAAAAGTGCTATATTAATGTGGATGCAAACGGTTTCAAAGAATCAAATTATAGGAAAGCATATTTATACACGAGCGTCAGGTTTAAGTGGGAATTAATCACAGAAATCAGAATGAGCAAAAGCAATCCCACGGAGATGTTATTCGGGAGAAACGGGAAAATCCGGGCAATAGATTTTAATTCACGGGAGAGAATTGATGAATTTAAAACACAGGTTAAAACATTTTCGCCAAAGACTTACGAGTTATTCTTAAGCAACGTATAAACCATACAGAAAAGACGATTTGTTAATTAGTTGAAAGGCCTTACTATAATAAATTATCTAAAAAATGATTGAAACTGTCCGCCTTCTCATAAAGCCATTGACCTATCACCAGCTTCAGAAATACATCAGAAATGACAATTCGCTGGAAACGGAGCTGAATCTGAACGGAACGTCAAGATCAATTTCCAATGAACTTAAGGATGCTTTGGAAAGCACTATTTTGCCAAACGTGGCTGACATTACGAAGAATTATATGTTCAGCACTCTCTGGACACTGATATTGAAAGACCAGAATAAGATGATTGGTGACTTATGTTTTTATAGTGAACCAAATGAAGAAGGTGAAATTGAGATCGGGTATGGAACTTATAAGGATTTCAGAGGAAGAGGTTATATGAAAGAAGCCGTTGGCGCTATAATTCTGTGGGCCGCTTCGCAGCCCGGAGTAAAATACATTAAAGCTTCAACTGAGAAAACAAACCAGGCCTCGTATACCATACTTGAAAAAAATAATTTTATAAAATCCAAAGAAACGGAAACCATGTTTAGCTGGTGGCTGAAACTGTAAAAGTGATTTTAATTCCGGAAGCTTATAATTCCTTATTCCCTATCATCCTCTTCACTAAATGTTTTCGGGAGAGTAAATTTGAGGTTAATAAACCCGGCTATCCCGGCAATTGCTGAAGCAATCAGTATGGCGATTTTCGAACTGTTAATCAACGCGGGATCGCTAAAAGCCAGCAAAGTGATAAAAATTGACATTGTAAAGCCTATTCCGCCCAGCAATCCGGCTCCTATAATATTCTTCCACTTCAGGTCTTCAGGTAACATTCCGATTCCAAGCCACGCAGCAAGCAGCGAAAAAAGCACTATCCCGACAGGTTTACCCAACACAAGCCCGGCAATAATACCCAGGCTTCCGGGAGATGATATATTAGATGCCCAGCTGTCTCCCAAGGCTATACCTGTATTAGCAAGTGCAAACAAAGGAAGTATAAAAAAGGCAACCGGTCTGTGGAGTATATGTTGCAAAATATAGGAGGGAGATTTCTCGCCTCCGTCGCCAAAAGGAATTACAAAAGCAAGCAATACCCCGGTAATGGTAGCATGCACTCCCGAGTGAAGCATAAAATACCACATTACCACACCTCCTATCAGATAAGGAATCAGGTTTTTCACTTTTAACCGGTTCAGGATAATCAGTACCAGCAGTATTCCTAACGCCATGCCCAAATTAAGCAATGATAGTGTAGCGGTATAAAAAACGGCAATAATGATAATTGCACCAAGGTCGTCAATAACGGCGAGAGCTATAAGAAATACTTTCAGTGACGATGGAACTCTTTTCCCCAAAAGGGATAATATTCCTACGGCAAACGCAATATCTGTTGCCATTGGGATACCTGCTCCTGATTGAGTGGAAGTACCATAATTGAACAGAAGGAAAATGCCTGCAGGTACCAATATTCCACCTAGAGCACCGAAGATGGGCAAAGATGCATTTTTGAAGTTCGAAAGTTCTCCGGCGTATATTTCCCGTTCCAGCTCCAGTCCTATCATCAGGAAGAAAACAGCCATCAGTCCATCATTTATCCAGTGTACCAGACTGTGCCCTGCCAAATCATAATTCCAAAAATGAATGTAGTCAGTCTGCATTGCCGAATTTGCCAAAACAAGTGAAACTATTGTAACAAAAACCAGGATAAGTCCTCCAGCCTTTTCACTTTCGAAGAATTCGGTAAATAACCGTGTTACTTTCATAAAATAATAAATTGATATAGTTTTAACCCGAAACGAATGCTAACTGTTCATCTCTGGCATTATTCAGGCAAATCAAAGGCGAAATTTCCGAACTGCTGTGTCAGTCATAAAAATGCAAAGAAAACTCTAA
>JBBRYZ010000045.1:0-27691 GCA_038237165.1 Bacteroidales bacterium
CAGTATTGATACATGCTGCCTGAGAATCAGTTCCCGCTGCTGATGTTATTGCAATCGTGTTATCAGGCGTAACTGTTAAGCTTCCTGTTTTTGTTATTGTACCACAACCTCCTGTTAACTTAATAGTATAATTGAATGTGCCTGCTTCTGTTGGAATTCCACTAATGGCAACAACATCTCCTGCCCAAATTCCACTAACACCTGTCGGCAAATCAATAAGGTTTGCTCCGGTTGCACCTGTTGTAACATATGTTATGTTAGTGATCGCAGTATTGATACATGCCGTCTGCGAATCAGTTCCTGCTGCTGAAGATAAAGCAATCGTATTGTTAGGAGTTATAGTTATGGTCCCGGTTTTTGTAACTGCACCACAACCTCCTGTTAATGTGATGGTATAATTAAATGTCCCAGCCACTGATGGCGTTCCGTTTATGGTTACCACATTCCCGATCCAGCTTCCGCTAACGCCAGCGGGAAAACCGTTGAATGTAGCACCCGTTGCATCTGTGGTAACATATGTAATTTCAGTGATTGCAGTATTGATACATGCTGCCTGAGAATCAGTTCCCGCTGCTGATGTTATTGCAATCGTGTTATCAGGCGTAACTGTTAAGCTTCCTGTTTTTGTTATTGTACCACAACCTCCTGTTAACGTAATAGTATAATTGAATGTGCCTGCTTCTGTTGGAATTCCACTAATGGTAACAATATCTCCTGCCCAAATTCCACTAACACCTGTCGGCAAACCAATAAAAGTTGCACCACTCGCATTGGTAGTTGCATATGAAATATTTGTAATTGCCTGGTTGATGCAAATATTCTGACTATCAGTTCCTGATGCTGAAGATAATAAAATCGTCGGAATGTTAGTTGTAACCGTGATAGTGCCTGAAGTTGTGATTATGCCATATCCGCCTGTTAATGATATTGTGTAGGGAAATGTGCCGAATATTGACGGAACACCGCTTATCGTAACTGTATCACCGGACCAGCTACCGCTTACATCTGCCGGCAAACCACTAAAGGTTGCGCCTGTTGCTCCGGTTGTTGTATAAGTAATATCGGAGATTGCTGCATTGAGGCATATTGTCTGATTATCTGTCCCTACGGCTGATGTTAAAACAATAGTATTATCGGGAGTAACTGTTGAAGATGAAATTCCTGTAAAATCGCCAAAAACAGTAACTCCTGTTGCTGATATTGTTGATGCCGATACTGCATCAAAGTTGAGCCAGGGTGACGATCCTATCCATTCACCGGTAACCATATTGGTAACAACTCCATTTACATCTGAAAGAGGGAATGCTGCGGTTACATTACATTCAAAAGGACTTATCCCTGATTCGCTTACACTCCAATACCTGCTCAGAAAATCGGTAATACTTAAATCATCTGGATGCTGGGCATCGGTAACTTTAACAGCAGCATAGGATGACGAAGAAAATGTACCTGAAGTAAAATCCATAGTTATGGGTGAATATTCAGGGATTCCTATTCCATTGCCTATCGGAAATAAATAAGAACTGGCTGCCGAAATAATTCTTCTGCATTCACCACCCCCATCGTCAACAATCATATTTGAAACTGAAGGAGAACCCGCTATTTTGCCAATCGTCAGATTATTTGAGCCAAGAACCAGGTTACCATTTGTTAATGTTAAAGTCCCTTCAATCGTTTCACTATTTCCAAGTGTTACTCCAAAAGCATTTGCCAGCTCAAGGTTGTTAAACACGGTTGGCTGAATTCCACCTATTATTTGAGGCGAGCTCCCGTTAAATATTACCGATCCTCCGTTATGATTATAGGACCCTGAATTAATAAAATTACCGGCTAAGTCCAGAGAACCATTGGTAGATGTGAATGTCCCGCTATTTATGATAAGATTGTTTAGCGTAACATCCTGAGAACTCAAATTTAGTTCCCCCAATCCATCCTTACTTATGCTGCCTGGAGTTGTGGATGACGAAATTGTTCCATTAATAAACATAAAGGCTGAAGCATCACAATCAATATTCAGATTATTGCCTTTAAGATCGGTTGCACCATTCAATAACAAACTTCCTCCGGCAGCTTTTATAGTTGTAGTTCCGGCATCAATTGTAATTGGCCCTAACCAGAAATTAAGGCCACTTTTATTGTTTAATGCGCCTGCCAAAGTTCCTGTACCTGTACCTGAAAGAATTAACGAATTGGCAAACATCATCATCATTGTGCTTTCCAGTTCAAGACTAGCACCTGATAAGACAGTTATGCTGCCACCACCACCGAATGCACTGTTGTTCTGAACATTAACATCACCAGCCGAAATAATAGTAGCGCCTGTATATGTATTTGAACCGGCAAGTATTAATTGTCCGGGTCCGCTTTTTGTGAAATCTGCTGCAGCTCCATCTATCACACCTGAAATTGTAAGATCACCGGTAACATTAACTAAGGCATTGGCAGGCATATCCACATTACATGAAATAATAGCCGTTCCCGAAATATCAGCAATAGCAACTCCTGCATTACCATCTATTGTTAAAATACTTGTACCCAAAATTTCACCTCCTGCCATGTCAACTATGGTAAGACATGTACCATTCACATCCATGGTAACTTTAACCCCGGAAATAATTGTTATATCATCAAGATTCGTCGGAACCGGCTGCCCACCCCAAGTAGCTGTATTGCTCCAGTCGCCGGTTACACTTGCAACTCGTTGTCCCAGAACATCATTTCCGGCAAAAAGCAGCAGAAAGAGCAGCGCTATCAGAAGACAAGACTTAAATTGCAGTAGTTTTTTCAACTTGGTTACTAATTAATTTATTACATCTATGCTCAGGTCAAATCCTTTTTGAAAAGAACCTGCAGGAAAACGAATATTCATTTGACCAGATGACTTCATATGGGTAAAAGCATGATGCAACTTTCCGAAAACACTAGCGGATAGCTGCAAAAATACAAACATGAAACCAATAAATACCGGTTTTAGAAATCCTTTATTTAGCAGGCAAATAAATTTGAAACTATTTGCCAAAAAATCGAATTGATGCACAATTTTTTGCGACGAAGAAAAGAATATTCCTTTTCGTTGTACAGAATTCCACCTTTCCAGGTTTTTTTGTTTACTGCCCGCATCCATAGGATTAGTGGCAGATATTAGATTTACGCTGAATTTCACTTATAAAATTCTATTGCTTTATCACTCAAAACAAATTGCAAATACCTGTAGAACAGCATTTTGAACGCCGTTAGACTATAAATCATTTGTTTTCCCTCGCAAGCATCTCGCTCAGAAAACAACAACACTTTGCAAAGCATATTTTTATATACTTATTTATAAACTTTTAACTGGAAAGTAACTGGGGAAAATAGGTATAATTTGTTGTCTGGCAACTATTCCGGCAATGTTTTAGCTATTTCAAGGTTTAGTATGTCGGATATTGTTTTTGGACTCATTTTTATTCTGATTTAAATATGGATTTCCATGCCGGCAATACATGCCGTAATTTATTAAACAGCAGAGCAGGTTTCAATCCGGATTATTTGGATTCTTCTACAATTTTCAATTAGCCGACTTCACTCAAAATCCTTTTCGGTATAGATCTGCCACAAATATCCGATTAAAAGCAAATTTTTGAAATTCCCGAAAAGTATCTGTTTACATTTTGTTTACAAACTTTTACATTTCATTTGCATTGTTTTACATTTCGTTTAATCCATGCGCAGGAAACTTGTTCATCTTTGCAAAATAATTTAAACTTGCTGAGTCCTATGAAAAAATTACTATTTATTGCGTCCGTTTTTCTTTTCGGCTACACCCAGCTGAATGCACAAACTGCCTCAACCTCTGTTACAGCTGCAGCTACTGTTAAACCAGCCACTGTTGTCAATCCCAATGCTCCAAAAGCAAAATGGGATAAGACCGTAAGCGAATTTGGCGATATTGAGCAAGGAATTCCCAAAGAAGCTGAATTCAAACTCACCAACGAGGGAAAAGAGCCATTACTTATTCAGACAGCCAGAGCTGGTTGCGGCTGCACAAACCTGAAATATTCACAGGAACCTGTTTTACCTGGTAAATCAACCATCGTTGCCGCCACTTACAATGCTGCCGCAATGGGCGCATTCAGCAAAAGCATCACGGTTACTACCAATGCCGATCCTAATCCTGTCATGCTTATCATTAAAGGAACTGTTATACCTAAGAAGTAAACTTGCTGACTCGTTTTACATTATTGACAAAAACGGCTGGAGTAAAACCCCGCCGTTTTTTTATTACCCATTTTTATCATCTTCATCTACCGGAAGCATCCTTCGAGCCTCTTTCAACGCCTTGTTTATAATCCATTCCAGTTGTCCGTTGGTGCTGCGGAATTCATCGGCTGCCCATCTTTCGACAGCAGCATAAACATTCTCATCCAGGCGCATGGCAAATACTTTTTTCTTCGATATCCCCATCTGCCAAATTCTATAATCGGGTTGTATTTCTCAACGATTACCGAAACTATCTCATTAAATAGAAGTTGAATCTAATCGTCCTTTTCTAATTCTATTTTGATGATATTCTGATATTTTCACAAAACAACATTTTTTATCCTTTCCGACAAAATGAATAAAATTTTTTTTCTGAAGCGCATAAACTACTTTTGCATTTCATGAATTAAAACGATGATAAAAACCTATAAACACATTTTTTTTGACCTCGATCATACTTTGTGGGATTTTGAACGCAATGCCGAAGAAACCAAGCGGGAGATGTTTGAAACTTTTAAACTGAAGGAACGCGGAATTCCGGATTACGAATCATTCAAGGAAATGTATATTGGCATAAACCGGGCATTATGGGCAATGTACAGGGATGATATAATTGAAAAAGACGAACTAAATTTCCGCAGGTTTTACGATACGCTTTGTTTATTGGGAATTAACGACCGTGGACTCGGCGAAGACATGGCCACAGGTTTTATCAAAGGCATCTCATCAAAAACGTATTTATTTCCACATGCGAAGGAACTTCTTGAATATCTTTATCCGAAATATCCGATTCATATAATTACCAATGGATTTGAAGAAGTTCAGTATGCCAAGCTGAAGAATTCAGGTATGCGCCGTTATTTTTCCAGCGTAATTACTAGCGAAGAAGCCTGTTCGAAAAAACCGGATGCCGAAATTTTTCAATATGCGCTTCGTAAAACCGGTGCCTTGGCTGATCAAAGCATTATGATTGGCGACGATCTGGAGGTTGATATGGCTGGCGCACGGCAAAACGGGATGGATCAGTTATATGTGAACCATGAAAGAAAGCCCCACAATGATACGGTAACTATGGAAGTTTTTTCGCTGGAAGAGATTGTGGGATTGCTGTAGACAAAAGTTAATAGTTATTAGAGAAATAGTAAATTTACCATGTACGAATTACGAGGTACGATTTACGAGGTACGATTTACGATTGGGGGAAATTTAACTTCAATGCACCACTTCATCGGGTTGTACCAATCGCCTTTCGTCATTCGTAAATCGCAAATAATCAGACTTTCGTAAATTAATCTGGTAAAAATAGCATGGCATAAAAAAACCCGCTGAAATTCAGCGGGTTGATTTTTTATTTCCAATGTGTTAGTTCTTTTTAGGAACAGGAGCAACATCGGTACTGGCTGTGCCTTTATTGCAGCAACTTTTTCCCTCAGCTTTGGTACAGGTTTTTGAGCAACCTGCCGAAGCGCTTGCATCGCCTGACTTAGCACATGCGGCAGAAGTAGATTTAGCATCAGACTTTGCACAGCATGATTTTGCCGGAGCATCTTTAGCAGTGGTAACTTTTTCAGTACTGGCTTTAGTGGCTGAAGTTACTTTTTGAGCTGATGCTGTTGAAACAGTAAAAGCAAAAATAAGAGTGAACAACGAAATTAAAAAAGCGCCTTTTTTCATGTATATAATTTATTAATTGGTTACGGATATTTATAACGCAAAAGTATTATGATTTATTGAATGGCCAATCCACTATTTTGTTAAAGAGATGTTAAAATTTCAGTGTTTTGGCTAACCAAGTGTGGCAATGTGCGTAATACCACCCCGCACTTTCTGTTCGAGGGCTACATTTACTCTTGCATTTAAAGGCAAATACAGATCAACCCGGCTGCCGAATTTTATAAATCCTAATTCGCGCCCCTGCTCGATACGCTCATCAGGCTTTGAATAACAGACAATCCTACGGGCAAGTGCGCCGGCAATCTGCCTCACCATTATCGGGCCATAAACAGGATGTTCAACAACAACGGTGTTTCTTTCATTTTCGGTGGATGATTTAGGATGCCAGGCAACAAGGAAGGATCCGGGCCAGTAGTTTGTATAGACAATTTTACCCGATACAGGATAACGGTTAACATGAACATTATTGGGCGACATAAAAACAGAAACCTGCAACCGCTTGTCGTTAAAAAACTCATCAACAAAAACTTCTTCTATGGCTACAACTGTGCCGTCGGCCGGGCAAAGCACCACATCAACATCCTCAATCAGTTCGCGATATGGCATGCGGAAAAACCTGACAACAATCACCATGCATACCAATAACCCGATATAGGCCAGGTAATGAAAAATCGTCTGAGCCGGATGAAAATATTCTATTCCTGCCACCAATACAGCAGAAGCAATCGTAGCTGCTGCAATACTTTTATATCCTTCTTTGTGTATCTTCATTTAGTGTTTTACTGTTAATTACCGGCAAAAGAGCGCCAAATATACGAATACAAACGGTGCCGAGATTAAAACTGCATCAAAACGGTCAAGCATTCCTCCGTGTCCCGGTAATATGTTACCCGAATCTTTAATACCAAGGCTGCGTTTTAACATGGATTCAACCAGATCGCCCAAAGTACCTGTAATCACGATAATTATTGAGAGTATCATCCATTCTTGTGGGTCAAGTTGCCTGAAAACAAACGATAATGCCCAGGCGGTAAGCAAAGCCGATAAAGCTCCGCCAATGCTGCCCTCCCAGGATTTGCCGGGAGATATGCGCTCGAAAAGTTTGTGCTTACCAATTAATGAGCCAACGAGATAGGCTCCTGTGTCGTTCAGCCAAAGAATAACAAGGAAACCCAGGACTATTCCATAATGAAGAGGGCCATTCAGTATTCCGGAATCAAAGAAATGGATCATCAATCCGAATGGCAGGGCAATATAGATTATACCCAAAATACTAAAAGCTATGTTGGTGAAAGGATTTTTTTTGTTTCTCCATAATTCAGCAACGAAAATTACAAAAATGAAAGGAACAGAAACTACAAGCCATTCCATAGCAATTAATCCAAGAGCATGAGCAGCAAAAATACAATAAGTTATTCCGCCGATGCCAATTGTAAGCCACAACGAAGGCTTAACATCTTTATTTGAAACTATGGTTACAAATTCGTTCAGGCTGAGAATAACGATAATCAGTAGTAAAACTGAAAAAACGGTTTGTCCCAGCAGCGCTGAACCAACCATCGCTATAACAAAAAAAAGAGCTGTAAAGGTTCTGGTAGTAAAGTTATTCACCTTTTAATTCGAGTATTAATTGTTTTGCATTGAAAGCCTGATCAGTAGGGACATATACATCAATTTCCCCAAACATATAGGCCGAATCCTGCTTGTTCATGATTACACACTTAATGTCATTGTCAGCTAAAAGACTCTTGACCATTTCGGCTTCATATAGCTGAGACGAACTGTAAACAGGCACCCAGTTATCTTCCATTATTCATCGCTTTCAGCATCTGTGGGAGTGGTTTCCACAAGGATAACAAACAATTCCTTCGGACCGTGTGCGCCCATTACCAATGTTTTCTCGATATCCGCGGTGCGGCTGGGACCCGTAATTACCGAAAGCAATGACGGTAGCTTTCCTGAATATTTTTTCTGTACAGCTACAAAAGCATCTTTCAGGTCATCAACAAGTTGGTCAGCATACGCAATTACAACATGAATTTCGGAATATACATTGAGCCTGCGGCTGTTTTTTGAAGAAACCATGATACTTCCCAAACGCGCAATTACAAATTCGCATCCGGTTATTCCAACGCTGATTTTCTGAATGCTTTCCTCGTCCGAATCGAAAGGGACACCGGCCTGAGTAAGCAGATATTGAAATTCAGGTTCGGCACAGTAAATATTATGCCACTTGCATTCAGTATAAAGCGCCGATAAGGTACTTGCGACTTCGTTTTCGTTTTCGCAGTAAATAAAGACTCCGCCGACTTTTGTAAACTCCTGAGCGAAATTCACATCAGGGGTATCGGTCATCGGCACATATACTGGTGAGTCAAAATCAACCCGGGGAAAGGGATTATCGGTTTTATAAATTAAAGCATGTCGTACTTTTTTGAGTATCTTCTCCCTTGATGTACTTTCTTCCATTATGAGGTTATGTTGCTTACCTTGCTTCGTTTTATGACAAGGTAAATTTATACATTTTTTTCCTCATCACACCGCATCAGCCAAAAACTTATGAAGGTATTTCAGGATTGGATTTGGTATCTTCCACGGTATCAGCCGGTTTATCAGGAACATTTTCAGAAGTAGTGGCGTCAGAAGCAGGTTCAGCAGCAGCTAATTCAGGAACAGTTTTGGCAGGTAAAGCCTGCCTTTGTTCGTTCGTGTCGCCATTGCTGTTAATCATCACGTGGTCATGATCCGGGAATGGACGTTTACCAAATATTTTCTCCAGGTCTTCACGGAAAATAACTTCTTTTTGTAGCAGAATTTCGGCTAATTGATTGAGTTTGTCACGGTTATCCGAAAGCAATTCTTTGGCCTTGTTATATGCCATCTCAACCATTAAATGAATTTCCTCATCAATAATCTGGGCTGTCTTCTCACTGAAAGGCTTGGAGAAAGAGTATTCATTCTGTCCTGATGAATCATAATAACTGATGTTCCCGATTTTTTTATTAAGCCCATAAAATGCAACCATGGCATAAGCCTGCTTGGTAACTTTTTCGAGGTCGTTGAGTGCGCCGGTCGAAATTTTACCAAAAACAATTTCTTCGGCCGCACGTCCGCCAAGTGTAGCTATAAGTTCATCAAGCATTTGCTCATAAGTGGTGATCTGTCTTTCATCAGGCAGATACCATGCGGCTCCAAGGGCTTTTCCGCGTGGAACGATAGTAACTTTAACTAAAGGATGTGCGTGTTCGAGAAGCCAGCTTACAGCAGCATGACCTGATTCGTGGTAAGCTATAACTTTCTTTTCGTGCTGCGAAATGATCTTGTTCCTTTTTTCCAAACCGCCAACTATACGATCAATGGCATCCAGAAAATCCTGCTTGTCGATCATTTTCTTATCATAACGGGCTGCAATAAGAGCGGCTTCGTTACAAGCATTTGCAATGTCGGCACCCGAAAAACCAGGAGTCTGCTTGGCAAGGAAATCAACACTCATCGAATCGTCCAGTTTCAGGTTGCGCATATGTACCTTAAAAATGGCTTTGCGTTCTTCCAGATCGGGTAATTCAATATAAATCTGCCTGTCAAAACGTCCGGCACGAAGCAGCGCCCTGTCGAGAATATCGGCACGGTTTGTTGCTGCCAGAATAATAACGCCGGCATTAGTCTGAAAACCATCCATTTCGGTAAGCAGCTGGTTGAGTGTATTTTCACGTTCGTCGTTACCACCAGTCATAGCGCTACGACCACGGGCACGTCCTACGGCATCAATTTCGTCGATAAAAATAATGCTCGGAGCTTTTTCTTTAGCCTGTTTAAACAAGTCGCGGACACGTGATGCACCAACGCCTACAAACATTTCAACAAAATCGGAACCCGAAAGTGAGAAGAAAGGAACCTTAGCTTCGCCGGCAACAGCCTTGGCAAGTAAAGTTTTACC
Source organism: Bacteroidales bacterium (assembly GCA_038237165.1). Lineage (GTDB taxonomy): Bacteria > Bacteroidota > Bacteroidia > Bacteroidales > UBA4417 > UBA4417. The sequence goes on from JBBRYZ010000045.1 coordinate 9,851, forward strand.
GGTACCCGGAGGGCCAACCAGCAAAGCGCCTTTGGGAATTTTTCCACCCAGGTCGGTGTATTTTTTAGGGTTTTTCAGAAATTCAACAATTTCCATAACCTCCACTTTGGCTTCCTGCAAACCGGCTACATCGTTAAAATTTAACGAAACCATGGTATCCTTGTCGAAAAGCTGGGCTTTCGATTTTCCGATATTAAATATCTGTCCGCCACCGCCGGCACCACCTTTGGTCATCATACGCATAATAAGGAACCAAAGACCCACCAGAACGACTATAGGAAGAATCCATCCCAGCAGGTCGCCTCCCCAGTTTTTGCGGGTATCGTTTTTGATATATATTGGATTAGGGACATTAACCTGAACATCACGCACATCCTTTTCGAAAGTTTCGACCGAACCAATCTGGTATGTATAATTAGGAGCGGTTGCATTTAATGAATTGGCTGGTTTTACATCCTTAAACTTGGGTAAACCCAATTTGTCCTTTTTGATATAAATTTCGGCCTGTTTATCATTAACCAGGATCAGTTTATCAACTTCCTGATTTGCAAGCATATCTTTCAGTTCACCCCATCCAAGTTCCTTGGGAGTAGCTCCCATGTTATTGAGATACAGCCCGAACAGGATTATGCCAAGAACACCATAAATCCAATAGAAATTAAATTTCACTTTTGGCATTTTAGGCATCTTCGTCCCACCGGAGCCCACAGGTTTATCACTTTTGTTATTATCGTCGCTCATTATTCTGAATTTCTTAAATTAGTCTTTATTAACAACAGGCTTAACAACCTTTTTAACAACTCTTTTAGCCGCTGGTTTTTTAGCGGATGATGCAGTAGTCTTAATTTCCGGTTTAACATCCGCAATGTTTTCGCGCGGAGCATCTGCCCACAATTTCTCCAATTGATAAAAGCCTCGCTTTTCCTCCTGGAAGATATGAACAACTACATCGAAATAATCGAGCAATACCCATTCACAGTTTTCAAATCCCTCCCTGTGAATCGGAAATGCTCCGATTGCCTTTTTTACTTCTAACTGAACGGAATCAGCAATTGCATCCACCTGTGACCGTGATGCTCCATGGCAGATAACAAAATAATCGGTGATTGAATTTGGAATGCCTGAAAGATTAAGTTTTACAATATCTAACCCCAGTTTTTCCTGCATTCCTTTAACAATAATATCTGCAAGCATTCCCGAAGTTTCACTCTGTTTACGTTTCGCCATTTATAATGTGTTATTTATAACTCTCTGATTTTATGCTGCTAAATCGTGATGTCAAGATTTTCAGCATTGCTTTTTACGAAAAACTGAATCAAACGCCGGAACCTTATTCTCTAAAGTGGATTATCCTAATTATCATCAGGTTGCAAAGGTAAGAATTTAAAGCAATTGTTTATTTGTTATTCGTGCTGAATCAGTAACAAACTTCAGTCCCTTTTATTAAACGCGACAATTTGTCACGTGATGATTAAAGCCCTTTTGAACGCATTACAGGCATATTTGTTCTAACTTTGCTTCATAAAAGAAGTTAATAATTGAGAAAGCTCTCCGAATGTGATGGGGATAGTATGAAATAAGGGGTCGGAAGTCGGAAGACCGCAATTGAAAAACATAAAATTGAGATAATAATAGATATAATATCTTGTATGTGATTGCTAATCAATTCACAAAACGACTTTTATTGGGTTTTGATTTTATTTTTACGCCACTTTCAGCTTGTTACTTTTGACCTCAAACCCAATTTTTAATCTATCTGTTAATTAAACCATTCTAAATTAAACCAACCAATGAAACCCAATATAATCCACCTTACCGAAACCGGTTCAACTAACAGCTATGCCATTGAGATGCTTGCCAAAGACAGGCCGGAAGAAGGCTGTGTGATAATTACCGATCACCAGACCCTCGGAAAAGGCACTGATACCAATACATGGGAAAGTGAAAAAGGCAAAAACCTCACCTTCTCACTTATACTGTACCCTACTTTTACCGCCGACAAACAATTTATACTCAACAAAGTTATATCCCTCGGCATCTGTAATTTTCTGCAGGCTGAACTTAGCCAGGATGATGTAACTATTAAATGGCCTAATGATATTTATATAGCTGACAAAAAGATTTGCGGTATTCTTATTCAGAATTCAGTTATCGGAAATCAATTAAATTATATGATAGTTGGTATTGGGTTCAATGTAAATCAAACAAATTTTAAAAGCGATGCGCCGAACCCCGTTTCCATGAAAATGATAACCGGAAAGACTTACGACCTGAATGAAATTCTTGATAAACTACTTAGCTTCATTTTCGAAAAATATGTAAGTCTGAAATCTTTATCAAGTCGGCAAATTGAAAATGAATACCATGAAGCGCTTTACCGCCGGGAGGAATGGCATGAATTTATAGTGAACGGCATGAAAACCTATGCCAGGATCACCGGCACAAATACATATGGTCAATTATTACTGGAAACAGAAAGCAGGCAGTTACTAACTTGCGATCTGAGTGAAGTGAAATTTATAATCTGAATTTCTAAATCACAGTTCTGCAGCCTTTTAATGCCGTAATCGGATTACAATAGGCATACCATTACTTTATCGAATGAAATATACTTAACAGGGATTGCTAAAAAGCTATCTGATGTATATGCGAACCAAGTGTTGAATTAATGTTTCGTCTATTAAAGGTGTTAAACTCTTCCAGAGTTTAAGACTCTGAAAGAGTGCAATTAATAAGTTACAAATTCAACCCTTGATTGGTATTATGTATTCATGAATATATTACATTAAATAAATATAGCAGGTAATTCTACCTGCCATATTTATTGAAAAATATTATACGAAACTGATAATCAAAGCATTTATTTCTCCATTTCTTCTTTCAGCCTGGGCAATATCACATTCACAAAATTTTGCAACGGTTTTTCGGCCATCATGGCGATAAAAGGATTCATATCTGCATCAATCACCATCTGAACTTCACATTGCTCGGGTGAGGTTTCCTGTAATAAGGAATTCCAGGTAAAACTAAAGGGGATTTTCCCTTCGGCCTGCATGCTGATTTTGGTGAAGGGAATTTTTTCGATAATTCGCAATCCAAGCGATGCCAGGCCTTTGATCTCGAAAGAACAGGAATCACCGGTTGACTGCCAGTTAATAACCTGTTCGGGCATAAGGCCGCCGAAATTATCGAAGTTACCCAGGAAGTTATAAACTTTTTCCGCCTGGCAATTGATGATTATCTTTTCACTTTCGATGCGTTTGCTCATTTGTCGTTTCCCCACCCTTTAGGATTCTCGCGCCACTTTATCAGCGATTGCATGTCCGAATCCTTTATATGATTTTGTTCCAGTGCTTTTTTAATCAGAAAGTCATAATTAGTAAGAGTATGCAGAGTACAGTTAGCCGCTTTAAAGCTTTCCTCGGCATCACTCAAACCATAGGTAAAAATGGCAACCATTCCTTTCACATTACAGCCAGCGGCGCGCAAGGCTTCAACAGCTTTCAGGCTGCTGCCACCAGTTGAAATAAGATCTTCGACAACAACTACAGATTGCCCGCTTTCGGTAACCCCTTCAATCTGATTTTCAAGTCCGTGAGCTTTCTTATCGGAGCGGATATATACAAAGGGCAAACCCATTTCCTGAGCTACCAAAGCGCCAATAGCAATTGCACCGGTGGCTACTCCTGCTATCAGATCGACTGTTCCGTATTCTTCATTAATAAGTTTTACAAACTCCTGGCGGATATATGTACGGATTTTGGGATACGATAAAGTCCGGCGGTTATCGCAATAAATAGGTGATTTTATACCGGAAGCCCAGGTAAACGGGTTAGCATTATCAAGCTTTATTGCTTTAATTTGCAAAAGCGATTCGGCTGTATAAAGTCCGGTTTCTTCAAAATTCTTTCTCATGATGCAAAGATATACAGTTTTTTTGAATGACAGGGCAGTTACTATATGTCCCGATATCAATTCTGAGTCCGGATCGAAGGAAATGATTCTGGATTTTAGCGGCAAATCCTCCATTATTAATGCATACAACCAATTTTATGCAAATCCGGAAATTAAAAATTTAATTATAAAAACAGGTCTGGATTTCGATAGTGCCTGCGGGGCATTTAACGGAATGTTTACCCGGATAGAAGCTGCCGGAGGCATAGTGAGAAACGATAAGCAGGAATATCTTTTTATTAAAAGGCTTGGCGTATGGGATTTGCCGAAAGGTAAACTGCACAAAAAAGAACATATTGAAAATGGCGCTTTGCGCGAAGTGAACGAGGAAACCGGGCTCACACTTCTAACGATAAAAAAGCAACTGCCATCAACTTTCCATATTTATACCGACTGGAAAGGCCGTGAAATACTGAAAGAAACTTTCTGGTTTGAAATGCAGGGCATTGGGAATGAGAACCTTGTCCCCCAACTGGAAGAAGACATTTCCGAAGTAAGATGGTTTTCGATTGCTGATTTGAACATACCTGTTCAAAATACATATGCATCGCTGCAAAGCTTGCTGGAAAGTTATTTACATGATTAAAAATGGAAAACCACGTAGGCACAAAGGTCACAGATGAACACGAAGAAAATAGTTTGCAACGTTTAAGAGTAAGTCAAGTTAGTATTGTTCAAAGTGACACAAGAAATAAATAAACGTTATACTCAGTGAATCTCACTGTCCTTCGTGCCTCCGTGGTAAAAAACGCTGCCAGAAAGGCGAATAGCAGAGAACCTGGTTCTATTTGAAATTTCAAAGTTAAGCCTATCCGATTCAGAACATGAGTATCATTCTGAAAATATGTATTTATCTTTGCACAAAACCGAAATATGAAGATCGCAGTTTTCCCGGGTTCATTCGATCCTATCACACGCGGCCACGAATCGATATTGAGACGAGCTTTACCACTATTCGATAAAGTCATAGTAGCTATAGGCGTAAACGCTGATAAAAGCGGTTATTTTTCTGTCGAAAAAAGGCTTGAATGGCTGAGCCAGACTTTCAGTGATCTGCCACAAGTGAGTGTTGAAAGCTATTACGGGCTTACCGTTGATTTTTGCACGAAAATGAATGCTTCTTACATAATCAGGGGATTACGGACCTCAGCTGACTTCGAATTTGAGCGAAGCGTTGCACAGGTAAACCTGAAGCTTGTTCCCGAAATTGAAACCGTATTTATGCTGGCATTGCCTGAATATGTGATGTTTACATCTTCAATTGTACGCGAAGTACACAAACATGGCGGAAATATCGACCAGTTTATTCCTGAAGTTATTTCTATCTAATCCTTGCTTTCGGTTGCTTCAGGCTCAGTTTTCTGGAAGAATGAAAAATGAATCTTTCCATAACGACGCTCATCATAAAATAGCGGATGATCTATAAAACTGATTCGTTTATCGTGTTCCATAACTAACCAGCCTTCGTTGGCAAGCCAGTTATTTTCAAAAATCAGATCAGGAACTTTTTCTCGGTTTTCGAGATCAAAGGGCGGATCGGCAAAAATCACATCATATTTGCCTGATGGCCTGGAAAGAAAAGTCAGAACGTTGGCCCGGATCACAGCTGAATTTGCAAATTTAAATTCCGCTATCATTTTTGAGATATAATCGGTGCACTTGACGTTCAAATCCACACTTAAAACTGATTTTGCACCGCGCGAGGCAAATTCCAGCGAAATATTTCCGGTTCCGGCAAAGAGGTCAAGAACACTAACTTCCTCAAAATCAATATAATTGTTCAGGATGTTGAACAGGCTTTCCTTGGCCATATCAGTTGTTGGCCTTACGGGCAAACCTTCGGGCGGACGAAGAATCCTGCCTCGGTGACTTCCGCTGATTATTCGCATATGGGGATATTAAGTAGCGTAAAATAATTGTGCATGGCCACTTCCGCAAAAGTTTCGCCGTATTCGAGTTCCACTGGTTTTGCAATAAAATCAATGGAACCGCAATATATTTTTAATTGAAGGAAAATTGTTGAATTGGCATCAACATCACCCATGAGCGTAACTTGTTCTTCCGAAGAAACAAAACCCAGCTGTTCCAACACAAATATCACGTAATAAAGCACATCCGAAGGTGAGGAATACCTGAACGCATTGAGAAAAAGCAGTCGTAAGCCTTGTATCACCGCAATTTCAAAAAAGCCCTGATGGATATTGATAAACACATGCCGGGTAATTAACTGCGAATGCATCCGCAGAACTCCTTTCACGAAAACGGCTGCTGAATTTCGTAAAACTGAGCCCGGGAAAATGGCACCGCAGAACTCCGGAACATAACGGGGGAAAAGTATGGCTGTAACAGGCCCTAAGTGAGAAATAGGCTCGGAGAGTATTTGTTCAGCCTGATTAACAATATATGCTGCCGAAATAATATTTAAATCATTTCCATCCTGCATAAAGGAATGGGGTGCCAAAGTAATTTTATGAGAAGCTATTGCTATATCGACACCTTGCCACGACATCCGGGCACAATCAACCTTTTTCATCTCTTCAAAATATTCATTGCCACTCTTGGGCCAATCACTTGTTGAGTCAGGTTTCACAGCTGCATGATCCAATTTATAGGAAGACAGTTTCAATACTTTCCGGGAGGCAGCATGAGTTACCAAAAAAGAAAATCCATCCTGACAAAGCAGAACGGAAAGCCTGTAATTAAATCCCTGTGTAGTTTCAAACTGAGGATCAACCTTATTGAGAAGACATTCCAAAGGATCTGCGGTATTTTGGCATTCCCGGTTTCCGCCGGCTAAAGCTCAGGATATTGAGCCAACCATTGGCAAGAGGAATTTAGGTTTAAATCTAATACTTTTATTCTCCTGATAACCAAATACTAATAACAGTTCTGATTTCACAAGAGAGATGCAAATGTAAGACATTTCCCAGTTAATCATCAGAATTCATCAAATTCCTATGCCGGTAACTTTTATACAAAGTTACATCCAAGAAATATTGTTAAAGAAGCCTTGGGAAGATGAACACATTGATAATAATTCCAGACTCTTTAAAATTTTTATAAGCATCATGCGGATAATGCTATTTGCAAAATATTGTCAATCAGTGTTTCACTTAATTTTATTTAATTTTCCAGCATATAAACTACTCTATAAGCGGAATGGAACAATTATTGGTATTTCATTACTTCAAGAAGATTTGTTATAAATGTATATTTATGTATATTTGCAAATGAATCTGTAGCTGAAATTAATAATAAAACCCCCTAAAAATTATGAAGAAGACGCTGATCCTGGCTTTAGCCGTAACCATTCTTACCACTTTCAATATAAAATACCTGCAGGCACAAACCAAAGATGATGCCATTGTAGCTTTTAATGCAGCACTTGAACTTTCGAAAACAGATATGACAACAGCTGTTACAAAAATGCAGGATGTAGTAAAAATGTGTACTACGGTTGGGAGTGAGGCCGATACGCTTAAAATGAAAGCTACCTCCGTATTACCTGTATTCCAATATAATGTCGGGAATAATTTGCTGAGAGATAAAAAATATGACCTTGCCACAGCAGCTTTTGAAAAAAGTCATAAAATGGCAGTTGAATATTCAGAGGCTAATATAAAAGAAAAATCCGAAGATATATTGGTAAAACTATATGCAAACCAGGGAAACGGGTTTATTAAAGTTTCAAAATATGATGATGCACTTGTCGCTTTCGACAAGGCAATTCAGTTAGACCCTGAATATAGCAAGGCATATTATGCAAAAGGCCAGATTTACCTTAAAAAAGGTGACAAAGTGAAAATGCAGGAAAATATGGATTTGGCAATTGCTTCTGCTTCCAAAGTAAATGATACCATAACTGAGCAGGCTGCGAAAAACATGGTCGGCTCAAGTTTAAATTCGGAAGGCATAGCTGCATATAACAAGAAATCCTACTCAGACGCTGTAACAAAACTCAACAGCGCTCTTACCTATGGATTTAAAACCAAAGATATGTATTACGTGCTTGCCTTATCGAACAATAGCCTGAAGAATTATAACGAAGCTATTGAAGCTGCGAATGCAGGCCTTGCCATGGAAGATCAGACCAACGTTAAAATGGCTCGTTTCTATTGCGAAATTGCGAAGGCTTACGAAGGAAAGAATGACATTGGAAATGCTTGCGAAAATTATAAGAAAGCAGTTTATGGCTCGTTTGTTCAATTTGCAAATGGCAAAAAGAAGGAATTAAATTGTCAGTAGAAGATATGATTGTATATTTAAAAGCCGGTTGATCCGGCTTTTTTTATGCAACAGAAATTATAAATATTTTAGGGGGAAATTGAACGTGTGGTTTACCAGGATTCTTTAACTGACTAAAGGTCAAAATGAGGAATATCTTCAATAAAAATATATTGCTTTTTTTCGTAATCTATCCGGCAGCTATAATGCTCCAAGCCATTGGTAATAAGGAAATATTCAGCCTGCAGAAGCATATTGTACCTGGCTGCCTGATCAAAAGTCTTTTCAGTAATTTCAATGCCTGGCGCCTTACATTCGACTAACACAAGAGGCGAACCATTACGTTTAAACACAACCAGGTCGAAGCGTTTTGTCAGCTTGTTGAGTACTAACTGCTTTTCAACACCAATCACAGAAACAGGATACCCTTTTACAGCGGTTAGGTATGAAATTAAATGCTGACGCACCCATTCTTCGGGTGTGAGAATGACATATTTATGACGCACAATATCGAAAATTTCCTTCCGGTTATTGAGGTTCCGGAGTTTGAATTCAAAACGGGGAAAGTTTAATTGCTGCATTTTCTCAACATTCCGGAAAAACTTACCCGAAATCACTGCAAAGATGGCTTAAAAATTCTAAATTTGCCACTAATACTAATTATCATGAGAATAACCTATGAAAACTAAGAAAGAAATAGTCGAAAACTGGTTGCCACGATATACAGGTACTCAGATTGAAGAATTTGGAGAATATATTTTACTTGTAAATTTCGGTGCATATCTCGAAACTTTTGCCCGACTCAATAATGTTGAAATAAAGGGAAGAGATCGTTCGATGCCCAGCGCTACAGCCGGAAATATTACGATGATCCGGTTTGGCATGGGAAGCGCCAATGCCGCTACGGTTATGGATCTGCTGAGTGCCGTTAATCCCAAGGCCTGTTTGTTTTTAGGCAAATGTGGCGGATTAAAACATATTAATGCCTTGGGCGACTATATATTACCTATTGCAGCCATAAGGGGAGAAGGAACATCCGACGACTATTTCCCGCCCGAAATTCCGGCACTTCCGGCGTTCAGTCTTCAAAAAGCTATATCTACCACCATCCGTGATATGGGGCGCGATTATTACACCGGCTCAGTTTATACTACAAACAGAAGAGTTTGGGAGCATGATGATGAGTTTAAACAGTACCTTCAGAAAACCAGGGCCATGGGTATTGACCTTGAAACTGCAACTATTTTTATAGTCGGATTTGCAAATTCCATTCCTACCGGGGCATTGCTGCTTGTTTCGGATCAGCCTATGATTTCGAGCGGTGTTAAAACCGAACAGAGTGATAAAATTGTTACCGAGAAATATATGGAAGAACACGTAAAGATTGGAATTGAATCACTTCAACAGCTTATTGAAGGTCGGATAACAGTTAAACATCTTCAATTCTGACAAACTCTCACCTTTTTACAAAGTACAAGGAACAATGACCTCCACATATTACCAGTTAGTTAAAGATTTCCAAAAGAGGGAATTCGTCAATATATACCTGTTTTACGGCGAAGAGCCCTATTATATTGATGAATTGGCGGATTATCTTACTGAGCATGTGCTGAATGATGTTGAAAAGGAGTTTAACCAGGTGGTTTTATATGGCCGCGATTCGTCAGCAGCCCAGGTAGTAAACAGCTGCAAGCAGTTCCCGATGATAGGCGAAAGGCAGCTTGTTGTGTTGCGTGAAGCCCAGGATATGGATCTGAAAAAAGAAGATAACCTCAATCTTTTACTTTCGTACGCCAACCACCTTCAGCCATCAACCATCCTTGTAATATGCCATAAATATAAGGCACCACCTGCCAAACTTGTTAAGGCTTTGGTTGCATCCAAACAGGCTGTTACCATCGAATCAAAAAGAAAATACGACAATGAAATGCCAGGCTGGATCACTACCCAGGTAAAAAGCAATGGCTATACTATTTCGGACAAAGCGGCCAATATGCTGGTTGAATACCTTGGCACTAACCTGGAAAAGATTAATAATGAACTTGGGAAATTGTTCATAAATCTGCCAAAGACACAAGTGATTACTGAAAATGAAATTGAAAAGTATATCGGGATCAGTAAAGATTATAATATTTTTGAATTTCAGCGTGCTCTTGCAAAAAAGAATATTTTACAAGCAAATAAAATTGCTCAGTATTTTGCTTTTAACCCAAATGAGAATTCCATTTTCAAAACGATTCCCATGGTATTCAGCTTTTTCAGTAAAGTATTACTGATACATTCGTTGCAGGACAAATCGGAATCTTCTATTCTCAGCAAAGCCAAACTAACGCCCTATAATAAACAGGATTATCTGGATGCTTACCGCAACTACAATGCTAAGAAAGTGCAGGATATTATAGGCTGGTTGCGCGAATGTAACATCAGGGCTTTGGGAATTGAGAATTATTCGACCGACCAGGGGGAGTTGTTAAGAGAACTGGTTTTTAAGATTATGCATTAAAGGAATAAGTTATAAGATATAAGTTATAAGAAATAAAAAAGGCGGTTCCATATAAGAATCGCCTTTTTTATAATCTGCAAATTTTATAATTATTTAATATCAAAATCATAAGGCATAAGCGCCTGAACTCCCTGCATATGGCTCATGCGGCTCAGGTAATGGAAATACGGGTATGCAGTTCCAAGTTCCTTTTTCATATAAACCGATGTATTGTCGCCGGTAAAGGTTTCCATCAATTGCTGGAAAGTATCCTTTAACTCCGGAAGCTCCATGGTGTGGTAGTCTTTAAGTTTTGCCAGTTTTGCAGCTTCCTTAATGGCGTCATTCAGCCCGCCGAATTCATCCACCAGGCCAATGCGTTTTGCATCCAGTCCGCTCCAAACACGTCCCTGGCCTATGCTGTCGATCTGGGCAACCGTCATTTTCCGTCCTTCGGAAACATGTGTGGTAAATGTGCTGTAAATACCTTCAATTTCGCGCGTCATAATTGCTTTTTCAGCATCGGTCATAGGCCGCGTTACAGGAATAAAATCGGCATAAGGATTGGTTTTTACACCGTCGAAAGTAATTCCAAGCTTATTATTCAACATCCCTTTCATATTAGGAATAATGCCGAAAACGCCAATTGATCCGGTGATAGTATTAGGATATGCAAAAATTTTATCCGCTGCGCAGGAAATGTAATACCCGCCCGATGCGGCTACATCTCCCATCGAAACAACCACTGGTTTTGCTTTTTTGGTAAGCAGCATCTCGCGCCAGATAATATCCGAAGCCAAAGCGCTGCCACCGGGCGAATTTACCCTCAGCACCACAGCTTTAACTTTATCATCAAGGCGGGCTTTACGAATGGCTTTCGAAATCCGTTCCGAACCTATTGATTCTTCATCGCCTTCGCCACTCACAATATCACCGGTTGCATAAATGACTGCAATTTTATTATCCGATGATTTTTCTTCCGATTCAAGAGCTTTGGCATACTTGCCTAATTTCATGAATTTCAAATCTTTACTGTTTTTCGCATCAACCCTGGTTTTAAGTTCATCGAACAGTTCGTCCTTATACATTAACTTATCAACCATTTTCAGGCTAACGGCATCCTGGGGAGTCTGTATTTTGTATCCATCCGCTATGGCGGTGAGATCTGCAACAGGTATTTTACGGCTGTCAGAAATGCCGGTAAGCATATGGTTCCACATTCCCGAAATAAATGACAGCGTTTGCACTTTGCTGGGTTCGCTCATTTTGTCGAATAAAAACGGTTCCACAGCGCTTTTAAATTTCCCGTGACGGATAACCTGCACTTCGACATCCAGTTTATCGAGCAGTCCTTTGAAAAACATCACCTGACCCGACATACCTTTAAATTGCATTCCACCGGCCGGATTTAAATAAATTTTGTCAGCAACCGATGCCAGATAATAGGACTTCTGAGTAAATTCCTCCGAATAGGCGACAATAAATTTTCCCGATTTCCTAAAGTCGATCAGCGCATTCCTGATCTCTTCGATGGTAGCCTGTCCGGCAGGAACATCCGTAAGCTCAAGGTATATCCCTTTAACTTTTGAGTCGGAAGCTCCTTTATTAATATTTTTCACAATATCATTCAGACCAAGCTGATTTGAAACATTAGGGCTCATAAAATTAAAATGTGCAAGCGGATTATCCGATGATCGCTCGCTGATCGGCTGATCAAGGGTAAGCATGAGGATTGTTTTTTCGGGCACAACCACGGTTTCCTTATTGCCCATAGAAACGGCGGAAACAATGATACCAACAAAAATAATGATCAACAGGAAACCCGCAAGCAGGAAACCAAGCATAGATGCGAAAGTAAATTTGAAAAATTGTTTCATCTTTATTTGGATTATGATTTAGATTGTATGACGGTTATTAATGCACGAAGTTACAGAAATAGTCGGAATGATTTGCGATTTTCGAAGTACGATTTACGATTTACGAATCAATGTTATTTAGTTAAGGAAAAAATAGCAGTAAAATGAACCACATAGGATCATAGAACACATAAAAAAACACATAGAATATTGTAATTCAACTATGTGAAAACCTATGTTTCTTATGTGCCTATGTGGTTCAATAAAAAAATCATCTTGACTGAACGGCCTTGAGTTACGAATTATTAACCCATTCCCCCTGAAACATTGAAACCCTGAAACAATTGAAACCCTGAAACGATTGAAACCCCCAGTTAACTTTTTCTATTAATCAACTAATTGTTAAAAACTTCTATCTGTTTTCTATTTTGCCATTTAAACTCAAATTGTACCTTTGGTCCGAACAGATTATACATGGCTAAGGTTTATTTTTCGACAGGCAGCAACCAGGGTGACAGGATTAATTTGCTGGTTCAGGCTGCGAAACTTATTGATAATCTGATCGGTAAGGTTATTGACTATTCGCCGGTTGTTGAATCAGAGCCATGGGGATTTGAAGCTGAAACTGCTTTTTATAACCAGGTTCTAGTTGTTGAAACCGAGCTCAGCGCCCGGCAGGTTCTGGAACAGGCTCTCGAAATTGAAAAAACATTGGGTCGGAAAAGATCCGGGACAGAATATGCCAGCAGGCTTATTGACATTGATATTTTGTTTTATGATGAAATTCAGATTCACGAAAACGACCTGGTAATACCTCATCCTTTGTTACATAAACGTAAATTTGTTCTTGAACCATTTGCTACCGTTGCTCCGGATTTTATTCATCCGGTTTTGCAGACTACCATATCAGAATTACTATACTTGCTGAATGATTCCAGCCAGGTTTCGGTAGCAGTTGAAAAAGTGAATTTTGCCCGGTTATTAAAATCATAAAATTGAGTTGAAATTTCAGATATGAATATACCATACAATTATATAGCAATTGAAGGCAATATCGGTGCCGGAAAGACGACTCTTGCTACCCGTTTGTCGCAGCAATTCAGCACGCGGCTTATATTGGAACAGTTTGAGGACAACTCCTTTCTGCCGAAATTTTACGAAGATCCAACCCGTTATGCGTTTCCGCTTGAATTATCATTTCTTGCTGACAGGTTCCAGCAGTTAAAAAGCAAGCTTGCAGTTCAGGATATGTTTCATCCGGTAACCATTGCAGATTATTTTATTCTTAAGTCGTTGATTTTTGCTAAAAAAACACTGAATGGAGAAGAGTTCACCCTGTACACACGCCTGTTTTCAATTATCGAAAATGCGCTTCCAAAACCTGATCTGCTGGTTTATCTTTACCTCGATATAAGCAGACTACAAACGAACATCCGGAATCGTGGCCGGGTATATGAGCAGAAAATTGAAGATGATTATCTGCAGCGAATACAGGAAGGTTACCTGGATTATATCAGGCAACAGCAAGGATTAAGGGTTCTGCTAATCGATACCAATAATCTTGATTTTGTCGCACGCCAGTCTGATTATGATACACTTATCGATATCATCATGCAGGAATATCCGGTCGGAATCCATCGCATAACGCCTTGATTATTGTTTTTCAGATTCCTACTGACATCAATGTGTATATTGTTGCTTTTAATAGAATTTTCACGACCTTTACCCTGATCAACTTACAACGCATAAAATGAATGTAACCGTACTAATTGCGATCATTATTCTTACACTTTCAATCATAGTTCTTTTTGTAGCTTTTTCGCGATCAAAACAGAAACTGACTGAACTTCAGAAGAGCCATACTGCCAGTGTTGAAGAAAATGAGCAACTATTTGATGAGATTGAAAGGGTGAAAGAGGAATTGCAACTCTTCAGGTTCAAAGCCGGAGAATCCGACAGGCTCAAATCAGCTTTCCTTTGTAATATGTCGCACGAATTACGAACTCCGCTGCATGCTATTATGGGTTTTGCAGGACTGATTGCAAACCCTTCGATGCCAGAAAACGACAAGGTTACCTATGCTAATATCATTAACCGCAACGTGGATTCCCTGCTCGAAATTATCAATGATATTTTTGATATTTCACAGTTCGAAGCGGGCGTTACCGGAATTGAAATTGAATCGGTTAATGTAAATGACTTACTAAATTCGCTTCAAACATGGATAAACCTGGAAAAAGCAAATGTGGGTAAAGAGAATATAATTGTGAGGGCAAACAAGTCCAATAAAGATGCTGGATTTTGCATAATGACCGACGGCTATAAGTTAAAAAGGGCTTTAAATCACCTGGTTTACAATGCCTTAAAATATTCGGAAGATGGAATAGTGGAAATAGGCTATACTTTCAGCGGAAACAATATCATCGATTTCTATGTCAAGGACGAAGGAATAGGTTTCTCAAATGATAAACTGAATTTAATGTTTTCGCAATTCCGGCAGGTTGATGAAACGCCTGTAAGGCAATATGGTGGATTAGGACTTGGGCTTACTGTAGCCCAGAAATTTGCCACTTTCCTTAATGGTAGGTTATGGGCCGAAAGTGAGCCAGGTGCAGGAGCAACTTTCTGGATTTCGATGCCGTTAAACTTAAAGCCAGTTACGGAATAGTCAGGTAGTTTTTTGGCAAGCACTCTAAAACAGATATCTATTCACCAGTTTCTATAAAATAATTGTTATGAATACCGACGAAATTAAACTTGAAATCAAGGATCGGATATCAAAAACAGATCAGACTTTTATTACCAAACTGGGAATCGAAACAACTGCAGGCATAACCAGGAAGGACATAGAATCTCTGGAAATCCTTTTAAAAAAGGTAAACAGATTTTTTAAGTTTTATAAAATTTCAGCTATTATATGCTCAGTTACTTTGATTGTGTTTTCTATTTTAAAATATTTTGACTACATAAACCATCTTAACATGAATAAATCAGGCTTGTTTATCCTTTTCACCATAGTTTTTTTAATTACTGCTTTCAACTATCAGAAAGTGAAGGTAAAACTCGAAAACAAGATCTGGTTGCTCAAACTTTTGGATCGGATTGAAAAATCATAAAATACGCTTTCAATTACTTTGATTATCTGCATTTTGTATATTTATCAAAGCATCTGGCTAATTTGTCATCCTAAAGTTGTTAAAAATTGTAAGTATCTTTGCAGTCGCAAAAATGCAAACATGCTTTAATTTAATTTGATAAATGACGGAATTACTAAGCGCACTTAACAGTAAAAACATCCATCTCCCCGAAAATATAACTCAGCTTCTTAAAGATTGTAAAAGTTACACATTATTTTCAACCACTGACGAACTTGCCGTTGCAGCATTGGGAAACAACGGAAACACCACCTTTGAAGTAACATATGATATCCCTGGCAAAGGAATTGTTACCGAAGCCATTGTACATAAAGTAAAAAACGGGGTTTCGGCTAATTTCCTCGAACCTTATATGCGCCGCCGCGATCCGCAAACCATGGTAATCGCTGATAATAAACCAACTGATAAGACTAAATTCTTTGATAAGTTCGGGTACGAATTTTCGGTTTTGCAGAACGAAACTTACGAATGGCTTAAGAAGCAGGATCTGGCTGTTTTCTTTTATTTTGCCGGCCGCGAAGGAATTGGTGCCGGAGGTGTGGCAATTGTACCGTTAAATGCTTCCTTTTTTGCTTTGGCGATTGCCATGCTTCAGCAGATGAAAGCGGTTAACGAACTGCCCGAAAACTTCCCTATCGAAAGCGCTTTGCTGGTTGCTCCTACCTTCAGGCATACCCATTTCAATGGAAAACAAATTGTTGTACACAACCGTACCGAAAAAGTTCATGAGGTATATAGCTATAACCTATATCCGGGTCCAAGTGCAAAAAAAGGATTGTACGGAGTGCTGCTCGACAAAGGCGAAAAGGAAGGTTGGATAACAGCACATTGCTCAGCGGTACAGGTTGCAAGCCCATATGATAATGTAACTACTTTTATGCACGAAGGCGCCAGCGGAGGCGGCAAAAGCGAACTGCTAAGTCAAATAGTACGCGACCAGACCGGACAGGTGCTTATTGGTGAAAATATAATAACCCATGAGCAGCGTCATATTTCCATCCCGCTGTTTTGTACCTTGTCGCCAGTTGCCGATGATATGGCCATGTGTCATCCGTCTATCCAGAAAAACAATGGCAAACTGGTAATCCTTGATGGTGAGAATTCGTGGTTTATCAGAGTTGATAGTGTAAATGACTATGGCGATGATCCGTTTCTTGAAAAACTTTCGATTAAAGTAAAGAAACCGCTTCTGTTTCTGAATATTGAAACCAAACCGGAATGTACTGCCCTTATCTGGGATCATGTGGAAGATGCGCCCGGTAAAAAATGTGCAAACCCACGTATGGTCGTTCCCCGCGAAATAGTGCCGGGAATTGTGAACGGACCGGTTTCAGTAGATGTCAGAAGTTTTGGCGTGCGCACTCCGCCGAGTTCACTGGAAGATCCTTCGTACGGAATTATCGGGCTTTTCCATGTTCTGCCACCGGCATTAGCCTGGTTATGGCGTCTTGTCGCTCCGCGCGGGTATGCCAATCCAAGTATTATCAGTACCGGAAGTATGGAGAGCGAAGGCGTAGGTTCATACTGGCCTTTTGCCACCGGAGAGCTTATTCCGCATGCCGATATGCTGCTCGGGCAGATTATCCAAACACCCCGCACACGCTATACACTTACACCAAATCAGCATATTGGAGTTTGGAAAGTCGGCTTCAAACCACAGCTTTTAATGCGCGAATATCTAACCCGCCGCGGAAATGCAAAACTGCGTAGCGATCAGTACCAGCCGGCGCGTTCACCATTACTGGGTTATGAACTGAACTATCTGACAATCGAAGGCGCTAAAATCCCTTCGCGATTTCTGAAGGTTTATAAACAACCTGAAGTCGGAATTGAAGGCTATGACAAAGGTGCTGATATACTGTACGATTTTTTCAGTACACAACTGAGCAAATACAACAAACCTGCTTTATCCGATATGGGCAAAGTGATTATTGATGCCTGTCTTTCAAAAGCTTCTATGCAGGATTACCTGGATATAATTCCGATGGACTATCAATATTCATTCGTGAAGGATGATGAAGAACATAGCGAGTATTCGAACGGGATTTAAAAATACCGATGGGAAAATTTCTTTTCATTGAAAATTGAAAAGAAAATCCCTACTTTTGCACCCGCATTGACCGGGGTGTGGCGCAGTTGGCTAGCGTACTTGCATGGGGTGCAAGTGGTC
>JBBRYZ010000046.1:0-27510 GCA_038237165.1 Bacteroidales bacterium
GAAGTTATTTGTTACGCGCTTGGTACAACAGGAATTATCCGGAACAGAAGTTAAACTATCAGTTTGGTTTTGATAATAACCTTGAAATCAATAATGGCCAGCGAATAGACGGTGGATCGCAGCAGATAGGTGATTATGCCGTTTTCCTTAGTCTGAAATACAATCCCATTGAAAAAATATCAGTGCAACCAGGAGCCAGGTTTACATATAATACCAAATACAGTGCACCTATTGTGTATTCGGTGAATGTAAAATATGGCGCAACGCCTAATTCTTCCGTACGGGCAACCTACGCGCGTGGATTCAGAGCACCGTCCATTAAAGAACTGTACCTCGATTTTGTAGATATCAATCACAACCTGCATGGCAATCCTGACCTGAAGGCTGAAGACTCTCATAATTTAAACCTGAATTTAAGCTACAACCGCGAAACTTCAAATGCATATTTAAACACCGAGCTTGGGTTATTTTATAATTATGTTTACAATATGATCTGGCTGTTTCAGGTAGGGAATGATATTACCACTTATACTTATGGAAATATATCAAAGTTTATTTCTAAGGGCGTTCAGGCAAATGCTACAGTAAATTTTTACCCGAAGCTCTCTTTAAAAGGCGGATTTTCGCATGTAGGACGTAAATTTCCTGATAACACGGCTGATCAAACCGATAAATCATTTCACTACAGTACCGATTTCAATGCAATGGCTACCTATAGCTTTGTTAAATTCAATTCTTCGCTAACAGCCAATTATAAATTTACCGGAAGGTTCCCGCAATTAACTCCTGATGGCACTTTCAATAATGATTATATCGGGGGTTATTCCAACCTTGATATCAGCATGATGAAAAGTTTCATGAAAAATATGTTTTCTGTTACAGTAGGAGGAAAGAACCTGCTGGATGTTAAAGATGTGCAGGCCGGAATAGTTAATAGTGGTGCTCACAGCAGCGGAAGCGACGGTGCGTCGCGTGTTGCGTGGGGCCGGACTGCTTTTGTTAAGCTCACTTATAATTTTAAGAAATTCTAATGTTACGACTTCTCCTAAATATATTAATACTGTCGTTGGCAGTGCTGGTTACATCGTGTTTCAAAGATGATGAGCTGGTTGTCCGTCATGTGCCTGGTAATTATACTACCGATACTGTTGCTATGACGACTTTTTACAAAAACCAGGTTTACTACAGCCTTAACGACAGTAATTCCGTAGTTGTTAACAATAAAGACTCATGGGATCTGGGGTTCGAAAGTTCACCTTCGGGATGGCGGATAATCCCTAACAGCAGTTGCTTTATGAAAGTAGCGACCCTGGCCGGTCAAAATTTCGGTTCTCCTGCCGATACCATTGGTGCAAAATGGCTTTTCAATCCTTCGGATGGAAGTGCTGATTCACTGGCAATTGGGCAATGGTTTACGAATAATAATGGAAGTGCTGTTAAAAAGGGATACTCTCATATTTTGTTAATCGACAGGGGTATGGATGTTGACGGAGAGCCTCGTGGATTCAACCAGTTGATAATTGACAGCCTGATAAATGATACATATTATTTCCGAATTGCTGAAATGAATGGGTCAAACCCAAAATCATATTCTGTTGCTAAGAAGAATGGTTTTAATTATGTGCTTTTTTCAATAAGCAATCCTTCATTGGTAATTTCAGAGCCCGAAAATACTTCATGGGATTTATTGTTCAGCCAATATACAACCCTGCTTTTTACCGATGTTGGCGATCCCTATCCTTACCTGGTAACTGGAGTGCTAATAAATTCAGCATCTGTTGAGGTGGCGGTTGATTCAATCACACCTTTTGCAAATATCAATTTTGAAACGGTTCAAGAAATGCATTTTTCAAAACGGACCGACAGAATAGGATACGACTGGAAGATATATAATTTTGATACAGGTAGTTATGCCACAAATACAGATAAAAGTTACATTATCCGGGATACAAAAGGGTATCTGTACAAACTCCGTTTTATAAGCTTTTATAAATTCCTGAATAACAGACTGCAAAAGGGATATCCTTCGTTCGAATACCAGAAGTTGTAAGATATCTGTAAATATTTTGGTAAATTTTTATCATACGGTCAAATAGCCAGCTCTCAAATGCGGTAGCAAATTTCCTGAATTTTATATAAGATCAGCCATGATGGCGTGGTCAGTTTTTGTAAATAAATGTTTTTTCCTATCTTCGCCGCCTATGATGCAGTATTTTACCCAGGATGTCCTTATAAAATTTATGAAATTCGGCGCTGTCGGTGCTACAGGAGTTGTTGTAGATTTCGGATTTACCTGGCTGAGTAAGGAAAAAGCCAGGATACAGAAATATGTTTCCAATGCAATCGGTTTTACTTTCGCAGCCAGCAGTAATTATTTCCTCAATCGCTGGTGGACTTTTCATAGTAATAATCCCGAACTGGCTATCGAATATTCGCGGTTTCTCTTTTTCTCTGTTATAGGTCTGGGAATGAATACGATGGTAATCTGGTTCCTGGTTAGCAAGCGCAATTACAATTTTTATCTTTCGAAACTCTTTGCAATTGGCATTGTAACCGTTTGGAATTTCTTTGTGAATTTGATGTTTACGTTTGTGTAATCAATCGAATAAGTTCTGTTTCATAATATGCAGAACGTTCACCTTTCATCGAACGAATTCTTCGCTGTTTATCTTCATCTTAATTTCAACTGTCCCGGTCACATATAGCTGTATAATCGCTTTTTGAATTTTCCTGCGAAACCAAAAAGAATCCCACCCATTAACTTTTTCCTATTTTCTGTTTTTTTATCAACTACTGGCTCTTCGACATATTTTCAGTCACCGCAATAATATAATTAGCCAATCCTTCCGAATCTTTTTCCAGATCATCCAAATCCTTCTGTTCAACAGAGGAAATAGTAACTATTTTTAGGCTGGGATCGGCCTGTTTCAGATACCAGACAATACTTTGAAACCTGTCGCTGTGGTAGCTCCCGTTGAAATGCAGGAAGGTTTTTCCCTTTGTGAAGTTCTGAAGAATGAAATACGCCATGGTGGCATCTTTCATAGCTTGCGCCTTCTGAATATTGGCGGTTAGATGTGCAGGTCCTCCGCCCATTGCCTTCGCCATATCAGCGTAGCATGCAAGAGTTGAGTCGTATTTAATGGGTAATGGCGCAATAAATTGCAATGCATTCTTATCCAGTGTTTTCAGCGCACCAAATCCGCCTTTGTTAACCATGGCGGCATAACGGCGTGGAATGTCTGTAGCAATAAACCTGAGGCTGCTGTCGCGTGCAAAGTTCAGTAAGCGTTTATAATCAGTTTTGTAATTTGGCCATAGGCGTGATTGCGCTTCAAAATCTTTTTCTTTTACCATCCCGGCCAGATATTCATCGGTGATAAGCTGGTTATCTGCCTCAAACATTTCGGCGCCCAGTATCAGATTTTTACCTCTTGCAGCATATAAATCGGCTGTAATTTCATATTCAAGCCAATGGCAGATAGGGTTATCATGTAATTCGCCAAAAAATACAATATCAGCCTGTGACGCATCTTTTATTAAATCTTTGTACGATGCTGACTTACCTTTCTGATCGAATAGACGGTATGCCGGTTTGTCATTTTTCATCGAAAGAAGCGAAATTAAAGCGAGGCTTAGGAAAAGGATTTTTTTCATGTGTTGTTAATGTATTTATTTTGAAATGTATTGTAGGTTTATTGTTTGTTCGAAACAAAATGAAAAAACAACCGTATCAGCTAACGTTTTTCCAATTGTTGCTCTGCGCGATCCCGATAGCAGTCTGGACGAAGGGAGCCATTAGCTGATATCCCATTTGATTGACAAAGGAATATGCATTAAATGAACATTTTATTTCTTTAAATCCCCTCCGTGAAACATCAGCGGCAGCAGGTTAGCTATCCCGTCAATGATCCATATTTTGTCTGAATTGCCCTGTAACAGAATCCTGATTGGCTTGCCCGACAAGGTTTCGTATTCGGCTATTACCTGCCTGCAGGCGCCACAAGGTGTAACTGGATTGGAAAGATTGAAAATGTCAGTCTTGGCAACAACAGCCATGCTTATTATAGGTACTCCAGGGTATTGCGACGAAGCAGTGAAAACGGCGACTCTTTCGGCGCATATCCCTGATGGGTATGCGGCATTTTCCTGATTATTACCTTTGAAAACCAAATCATTAGCCAAAATTAGTGCGGCGCCCACATGAAAATTGGAGTAAGGCGCATATGCTAACTCACAGGCTTCCCATGCTTCTTTAAGTAATTGCCTGTCTCCTTCAATTAGTTCTGATGTTCCCGAAACTTCGGTATAAGCAACGGTTAATGTGTGTTTAATCATAGATTTTTAAAATGGGCTATAAATGTACTTGAAAATTACCAGCTTTCGGTTGTATCCGGGTAAAAAAAATCTCGAATTTGAACTTCAGGATTTGAGAATTAACTTTAATTGTATCAGGATTATGCTAAAATGTTATTAATCAATTTGATAATAATTCGGAGGTCTCTTCTTTTTCTCTTCCTAAAATCATCATTGCCGTGAACAATGCAAAAAAGGTAACACCTTCCTGGTTTTCGATAGTGTCTTCGGTGAGCATCGACAACATGAAAATGAGCCAGAAAATCACATAGAAATAATTGTTGAAATTACGTGTTTTGATTGCAGGATAAAACATAACTAACATAAACCACGCCAGGCCAACAATTCCAAAACCTATGGTAATCGAAAGGTATTGATTGTGCGAGCGAAGCCTGTTCTGAGGTGCCAGTTCACTTTTCATACTGCGATATTGTTCTTCAAAAACCGTTGGCAGATCACCTGTGCCAACTCCGAAAATTGGATGCTGCTTAATAATCAACAGGGAAGTGCGCCAATATTCAATCCGTTGCATCATCGAACTCGAATTTGGGTCATGTAGATTGATGTAACGCTGGCAGGCCATAACAAAGTCCTCGAACTGTGAGCGAAATCCCGGTAACATATTGTAATCGTACTTGTTAACACCATTCTCAATGTTATGGATATCATCATCCGATAACTGGTTTATGCCGTTTGCATCTTTTCTTAAATCCTTTGAAGCCAGGTAGGTAATCAGTGTGTAGCGGGTAACCTGTTTCATTTTATCAAGGCTGTCGATAGATAGTTTGCTGCGTTGAGCCCAGGTTTGCCGGAGTTCTTTTTCGCAGATGTATAAACCGATCCATTTGCCACTTTTTGATTTGAAATTAACCGTATCATGGTAATATGAATTCCCGTTATGCGTGTATTTATCCATTTTCGCGAACTCGACCCGGGGTGTATGCAGGAAGCTGTATCCAAGGGAAAGTATGAAATACAGGGGAAGTAGGACTAATATGCCAATTGAAGCCAGGGCTGTAGTTTTAAACAAGATGCGCTTTATTTTGAATGTATAGAAAACCAGCATCTGGAAACCGACAATCAGAAAGATTAGTATTCCGGTAGTAAAATTCATATATGCCATAAAAGCTACCAGCCAAATGGCAGTAATAGTCAAAACGACTTTGACGCCAGATTTTAGATTTCCTTTTGAAAAAATAAAGAACAGCAGGATAAAAACTGCATAAACAGCATTCAGGCAATATCGTATGTGTGATGTATGAGTTTCCACAGCCCGGCTATTGGCAACCGACAGCTTCAGGAAAAGGATTAACCAGTATATGCTTCCGCCAACTACGGCAGCGATAAAAAGCGCCAGTATGCGGTAAAATATCCGGGTACTTATCCGTGGGCCGGTGGCAATAAATAATGGCAGTAAAAATATGGGAAGTTTGGTTCGCAGATCTTTGAATGCGTACTCAAAATCAGTAGTATAGATGAGCCCGATTATATGTACAATGAACAGTGAAGCAATAACCATTGCCGGTTTGTTCCTCGAAAATTCAACAAATTTTTGAAGCAATGCAACTGAAACCTTTTTTATAACTTCCCCTATGAAAATGAACAGTTTGTAGGGATTTAACAAACTGTGGGAAGGATATTTTTTTACAAATTCAGTATCAACACCATGCCACAGCCAGAATAATAAGGTGCTGAACTCGAAGATACTCATGGTGAACTTCGACAAAGGCAATGAGGCTGCCAGTAAAGCCAGTGACACAAAATACATTGTAGTGTAGACCGGTTGCCTTTCCCCTGATTGAAGTTGCATTTGAGCTCAGGTTAATTCAGGGTTTTGATCGGTTTCGACTGTTTATCAGCTTTCACCAGGGTACCGTCAAGTATGGATGTATAAGTAACGGCATCCTTTAAAACCTGGGTAGCACTTTTCAGTTCAGTATCATCACTCAGGGTCGATTCAATGCGGCCTTTCTGATAGTAGTAACGGCTGGCTATTTCCTGTTGTAATAAATCTTCAATTTCAGGTTTGTTCTCAATTATATCTTTTTTCTTGTGCTGTACAATGGCTTCCAGCATCGAATCATACTGCGATTTCACATCGTTCCAGCAACTTTCGTAGATAGCAGCTTTTTTTACTGTTTCAAGTTCTCTTTCGGCAACAGTTCTAAAGTCAAACGCCTTTTTTTCGGTAAATGCAATAAAATCGGCATAGTCGGCATCGCTTAATTTGAAAGTGCCTGCAGGATCAATCGTGGGGTGAGTGGCAGCATACCTGGTGGCATAGTCGAACAAAATATATTTTGTGATCAGGTTGTACGAAATTGTGCTAAGCCTGGTGGTATCGGTTGTTACATCCGGTGCAACCCCTTTTCCATCATAAACGGTACGTCCGTGCATGGTTTTATAGGCTGTTATGAGCGAATCGGGTATATTCCCATTGGTTCCCGCGGCATTCTTGTGTGCATAATCAATTTCCTGTATGCAGCGGCCACTTGGAATATAATACTTGGCAATAGTTATTTTTACCTGTGTATTATAACTCAGGGGGAAAATTAACTGAACAAGTCCCTTCCCATAAGTACGGCGGCCAACAATTACTGCGCGGTCAAGATCCTGCAATGCTCCGGCTACAATTTCAGATGCAGAGGCGCTGTTGCCGTTAACCAGCACCGTGAGTGGCAGGTTTAAATCCACAGGTTCGTTGGTAGTTTGGTAAGTGCGGTTTTTATCTTTCTGTTTGCCTTTAGTTGATACAACCAATTCATTTTTCTTTACAAAAAGGTTAACTATATTAACTGCTTCATCCAGTAATCCACCACCATTATCGCGTAAATCCAGAACCAGGCCGTTAAGCGTATTTTTAGATTTCAGATCAAGCAAACCCTTTTTTACTTCCGATGAAGCAGTTCTCGAAAAAGTCGTAAGTCTGATATAGCCTATTCCTCCATCAAGCATACCGTAAAAAGGCACAGGGTCGATAGTGATCTTTTCGCGAACGATATCGAATATAAGTGGTTTAGGTTCTCCATCCCTTTCAATTTCAAGTTTAAAACTGGTCCCAGGTTGTCCTTTAAGGACGGAACTTACATCATCTGCAGATTTCCCGCTGGCGCTCTTATCATTGATTTTTAGTATTTTATCACCGGCTTTAAGTCCGGCTTTCTGTGCAGGAGAGTTCTCGTAGGGTTCCGAAATAATAATATAGTCGCCTTGTTTATGAATAAGAGAACCAATTCCTCCATATTCACCGGTAGTCATGAAACGGTAATCTTCAATCTCCGATTCCGGGATAAATACGGTATATGGATCAAGCTTATCGAGCATGGCATCTATTCCTGTTTTCATCAGATCCGAAGGGTTCACTCCATCTACATAATTGATGTTTAGTTCTTTATACAGTGAAGAAAGAATTTCCAGGTTTTTCGAAATTTCGAAATCGGGTGAGGTTTGTGCTTTTTGTGCCGAAACGGGTGAAAATGTCAGAAATACTGACATAATTATTACCGCTTTTAATGTAAACAGGGTTATATGCTTCATGATTGTGATTTGTATTTTCGTTATTTATTATTCCTTTACTTTATTGTATGAGGGTTATACCTGAAAAACAACCATCCTTCACTATTTGTTTTGTAACTCTTCATTATCAAACATTAAGAATTGTTAATTAGCCATGAATCTTAACTTTTAACCAATTCTCTTTTAACTATTTTCTGATTTCTATCAGGGAACCGGATCGTACCCGCTTCCGCCCCAGGGATTGCACGAAGCTATTCTTTTGAGTGTGAGCCATCCGCCCTTAAATGGACCGTGTTTTTGCAGCGCTTCAATTCCATAGGCTGAGCAGCTTGGCGTGTAACGGCACGAGGGAGGCAGATACGGAGATATGGCATACTGGTAAAAGCGTATGACAGCTATCAGTATTTTACTCAGAATTTTTTTCATGGGTAAGTATTAAACGATCCAACAACTCATTTATTGCCATATGTGTTTCGACCTGGGTAACACATTGTTTACCCATAAAAATAACAGCAATATCACAATGTTTTCCTGCTTTTGAATAAGTGTCAATCAGTTTGTGCTTGCTTAGCCGGTAAGCCTCGCGGATGAGCCGTTTCATCCGGTTACGGTTTACGGCATGGCGAATATTCTTTTTAGGAACAGCAATCAGCAACTGAACAGGTGTGGGACCTTGTGCTTCAGTTTCCAGGTATAACATCCTGAACAAACCTGATTTTATCGACTTGCCATCTTTAAAAAGACTGTCGATCTGTTTCTGATTACAGATTTTTTCGGGTTTACGGAAGGTATTTCTTTTAAAAGAGCTAAGCATCAGACATATTAACTGTGCAAAATTAATGATTTCCGGTAGCGGATGTTACTGCTCAGAGTGTGATATAGTTAAATATCAATAAAAACCCCGTTAATAGGAGCTATAAACGGGGTTGAGGTATGTGGTATAAGATTTTATTGCGATTTCTTCTGGCATTTCGACAGATATGCGTCAATTGCCATAGTCATAGAGGGTGTTGTTGGGTTTGGGGCCGAAAGATTTACGGTTAAACCGGCTTCGCTGGCGGCCTGAGTTGTTGTGGCGCCAAAAGTTCCGATTGCGATTTCGCCTTGTTTAAATTCGGGCCAGTTATGATAGAGTGAACGGATACCTTGCGGGCTGAAAAAAACCAGCATATCAAACGTTGAAATATCGATAAGTCCATTCATTTCGGAAGGCACAGTGCGGTACAGAACGGCTTCGCTGAAATTAATTTTAGCAGCCCCGAGCAGGATAGGCAGTTCCTGACTGCGGTTGTCCGAACATGGAAGCAGAAAACGTTCAGTCTTGTGCTTTTTAATAAGATCCATTAACTGCGATATGTCATTCTCCGAAAAGAAGATTTTACGTTTGCGAAACTGAACATATTTCTGCAGGTAAAAAGCTACTGACTCCGACATGCAGAAATATTTCAATGTTTCGGGAATTTCAACCCTCACATCTTTTGCAATGCTGAAGAAATGGTCAACAGCATGCTTACTGTTAAAAATTATGGCAGTGTATTCGTTAATATAAACTTTCTCATCACGAAACTCACGCACCGAAACACCTTCAATTTTGAAGAACTTGATGAACTCAATATTCACACCATGTTTCCTGATTAATTCACCATAAGGCGATTTTTCCAAATCTGCAGGAACAGGTTGTGATACCAGAATACTCTTAATTTTAGACACGTTTACTAATTTATTATAACAGTTTAGAAATAAAAAGATCTAACTCTAAATTTTGCTGATTACCTTATATATCAGTAACAAGGGTAAGATTTCGAGGGTGCAAAGGTACAAAAATAAATAAAACAAATTGTAGGTCTTATTGGTTATCCCCGTTAAAATACCTCTGAAAAGCTGGTAAATTAATAGTAATGAGGTTACTATGATGCCCGAAATGAGCAAAAATGCACTGTTCCAGTAAAATGTAATTATAACAATCGGAAATAGAACTACCCCTATCAGATAATTAAATATCATGGTATTGAGTTGGTATTGCCTGGCCACTTCACGAGTGTCGAAAATAAATCCCGAAGCTAACACAATAACCGATTTCAGAGATTGGTACAGGAAAAGACCCGCCAGCACAATTGTTGTAAAAGACAAGTTGCTTAATCCGGCAGGCACTCCAAAATATTCCCTGGTAATCAGAAACACAAAAATTGAACTCATTGTGTAATAAATAAATCCAAGGCCTATTGTGATGCGTTCCTTAAATAGATTTCCTTCCCGCTCCAATTGGTTTAAATGATGTGGCTGCGCTACTGCCTGGAAAATTTGGCTTAATCGTTTCGAATAGGAAGTTTGTAACCAGGCTAAAATAAAAAGGCAGGCAAGGAAGAATATTGTGATCCAGTCGGATGATTGCCTTTCGATTGGCAGGGGAGTTGAATGCTTTGGCGTGAGGCTATGTGGTTCAAATACTGAAGTTGTTAAATTCAACTGACTTAGAGCCTGAGGCGTTATGAAGTTATAGACGCTAAAATCGTAATATTTCAGTAACGAATCGTTTACGGGATGGATATTTTCATTTGTGAGAGGTATGCAATAATCGAAAAACCCTACCGTATCGGTAAGCATAGGATTAAATTGATATCGTACAATGGTGTCGTTCATAGCCGGAAGCGGCAAAATTACAAAATTTGAACGGGCCGTAACTTTATTTTCTGCAAGGCTTATAGTATAATTATTAACAACGGAGGATATTGTTGCCGGTTAATGGCAATTAGTTCACTTTGTTTTCAATAGCATTTCGTAAATCGTGAATCATCCATCATAAATCTTCCCTCGTCCTGGTCAATCGTAAATCGCCTTTCTACTCCTACCTTTTTCTATTTCCTTTTTCTATTAACTAAATAAATCCTCCATTCCCTACGAAAATATTAACTGCAATAATTTGTAACCGCCAAATAAATTCTACCTTTGCACCTGAATTCAGTGGCATTGAATCTAAAGTGTTGATTAGTAGGTTAGTGGATTATATTTGATAAAAAATCACGTACAATAATATTTTATAAAAATGACAGAAATTATCGGAAAACTGGAAGATTTCAGTCTTACCAAAAGTCCAAAACTGCATGGTTCCATTCACAAAATAGGGATCATTGGTATTGGATCGATGGGACAGGAAATTGCAAAAACAATCAGCCAGCATGGCTTCGATGTGGTGTGCCTCGATCTGGATGAAAAACGCGTAGCAGATGGTCTCGAAGGTATTACGCGCTCGCTGGACAGGGAAATCCTCCGCTGGGGAATGACCAACAGTGAGAAGCGGCTCATTATGTCGCGAATAAAAGGAACAGTTGAATACAGCGCTCTTTCCGACTGTGATATTGTTTTTGAAGCGATCAATTCGCGTAAACCAGGCACAAGCCTCGAAATACGTAAATCAATACTTCAGGCAGCGGAAAGAGTTGTGAGCCGCAATGCCATTTTGGCTTCGAACACTGCTACACTTATGGTTTCCGATCTGGCTTCCAGTCTCGAATACCCTGATCGCGCCGTCGGACTTCATTTTATGTCGCCAACTGACGATGTAAAAGTACTGGAGGTGGTACGCAGTTCGCGTACTTCCGAAGAAGCGTTTGAACTTGTCAGCCGTTTTGTCCGCATGCTCGAAAAGAAACCGATTACGCTAATGGAGTCACCCGGTAACGTTACCACCCGGATGATGTGTGTGATCATAAACCAGGCATGTGAAATGCTGATGGAAGGAATTGCTTCTACCCAGGATATTGACGAGTTGATGAGAACCAGCATGGGGCATCAGTTCGGTCCTTTTGAACGCGCTGACAAAATCGGGTTGGATAAGTTACAAAAATGGATGGATAACCTATATACTGAATTCGGAGAACACGGATATAAAACTTCACCAGTACTGAAACGCCTTGTTCGTGCCAATTTCCTTGGAAAGGTAACCGGACAAGGGTTCTATAAATATGATGCACACGGTAAAATTATCGAAAGCACCATCACATGCCCTGAGTACAGGTAGTAATTCAATCTTATTTTAAAAAACTATCACATGAAGATTATAGTTCTGAACTGCGGAAGTTCATCCATTAAATACCAGCTCTTCGAAATGCCCTCAGCCGAAGTAGTTGCAAAAGGCCTGGTTGATAAAATCGGACTCAAAGGCGCATCCATTAAGCATAATATGGCTAACGGAGATGTGCTGAAACTTGAAGGTGAAATCCTTGATCATCAGGCAGGTATTGAGTTTGTGCTTGGAATTCTTACACATAAGGAATATGGTTGTGTTAAAGATCTGAACGAAATTGGCGCCGTAGGGCATCGTGTGGTTCATGCCGGTGAAAAATTCAATAGCAGCGTGGCTATTACTAAGGAAGTTGTTGAAGCGTTGGTTGAATGTATTGACCTGGCTCCGTTACACAACCCGCCTAACCTCGAAGGTATATATGCTATCACAAAACTGTTGCCCGAAGTTCCCCAGGTTGGAGTATTTGATACTGCATATCATCAAACCATGTCGGAACAGGCATACTTGTATGGAATTCCATATTCGTTGTACGAAAAATACAAAGTGCGCCGCTATGGTTTCCATGGATCGAGCCATCGCTTTGTTTCGCAGCGTGCCGCCGATATGCTGGGTAAAAAAATCGAAGATCTCAAAATCATTAGCTGCCATCTTGGCAACGGCGCTTCAATGTGTGCCATTCAAAACGGAAAGTCTGTCGATACTTCGATGGGAATGACACCGGTTGAAGGCCTGGTAATGGGTACCCGTTGTGGCGATCTGGATGCCGGTGCGCTTTTATACATTGCCGATAAGGAGGAAATAAGTATTCCTTATACCAGCACACTGATTAATAAGCATAGCGGAATGCTTGGATTATCCGGCGTTTCGAGCGATATGCGCGATATCGAGACTGCCGCAGCCGAAGGTAATCACAGGGCAAAGGTTTCCCTCGATATCTATCATTACCGTATTAAAAAATACCTCGGTTCGTATGCTGCCGCAATGGGTGGCGTTGATGTGGTTATATTTACCGGTGGCGTTGGCGAAAACGGCTGGGAAACACGCCAGAATGTTTGTGAAGGTCTTGAATTTATGGGTATTGAATTTGATATCCAGAAAAACACCAAACTCCGTGGGAAAGAGGCAATTATAAGCAAAGCGGATTCAAAAGTTACTGTAATGGTAGTTCCAACAAACGAAGAACTGGTTATTGCTGAAGATACATTTGAGATTGTAACTGCTTAATATTTTTTATTGATAGTTAAATGACAAAAGGCAGCTTTCGGCTGCCTTTTGTCGTTTGAGCATCAAATCCTTCAAGGATTTTAAACCCTTGAAGGATTCAAATTCATAAAACTACCATATTTGTTCAATTTCCGATAAGCATTGGCAGCTTTTAAAAGGTTCCTGTTTAATGGTTGTCGTATCCTATTATTCTGCTTCAACAGGTAAGAATTATTCTACGTCTTGCTCCACTCCGCGTATGTAGGTAACTTTTTTGATTTTGTTCCGGTGCTGATCATAGAAAGTAAATAGTCCATCCCAGCAATAGTGCATATCGCTATTATTGGTTAACCACAGCGCCGATCCTTTGTATTCGAGGTTTCCCAGCGAATCGTAACGCCTGATACGCATCACGCTATCGTTCAGGTACCTGATTTTCATAAGCTTATTTCCGAAGTTGTAATAAACACACCTTTTTGTTTCTTTGCCGTGACTATACCAGCCTTTGAAAATTCTTTTCTCAGGATTTAGTTTTGAAACTTCTACCCAATAGCCGTGCTTTTTACCATCAGCATCGATCTGGTTCTTTTTATGCAAACAAGGTTGAGCGAAAGCATTCACAGAGAATCCCAGAAACACAGACAAAAGAAAAATAGGGGAGAACCGGTGCATCTGTTTAGTTAAGTTTAAAATAGATTGGCATATTAAACAGAACTCTTGCGGGTTTACCTTTATAAAGACCTGGTGTCCATCTGGGCATTTCTTTTACAACTCTTAGTGCTTCCTCATTGCAACCACCGCCAATCCCTCTTAAAATTTTGACATTACTAACTGATCCATCTTTCTCCACAATAAATGAAACATATACAGTTCCCTGAATACCTTGTTTCAATGCAGACTCAGGATATTTTATATTCTCCATTAAATATTTGTTCCGTGCCTGCTCTCCTCCGGTATATTTAGGCATAGGTTTAACTAGAGTGAAAACCGGATCATTTGAATTTGTTCTTTCTGATAGAGGAGGTGGAGGAGGCGGAGGAGGAGGTGGTGGAACTGAGCCATCAGGTTGAACTACTTGTGCAGGCTGTACCGGGGCAACCGGAGCAACATTTGTTTCGGTAGTTTTATTTGCTGACTGGTTGCAGGCAGCCGTGTAAAACATAACGGTACATACTGCTAACGGTAATACTACGGCAGCCTTCAGCCGGGCAATCCGTGTACTTTTTTTGTAAAACATTGTTAACCTCCTTTTTATAAGTGAGTAATTGAAATTATTTCCCAGTATGATAGCCTGGGCAGCTTTATCTTGTCCGAACAAAATTCTGGTGTATGCAACCGGGTCGGTTCCAGAATGTATTACTGCTTTGTCGGCTTCAAATTCATGTATTTCGCGCAACGATTTTTCAATCAATGGAATAAAAGGATTGAACCAGAACACGGTTTGAAAAAGTTGTAAAAGGATTATATCATAACTGTGGCGAGAATTAATATGTACTTGTTCGTGGCGTATAATTTCATTTATCTGCGGTGTATCTTTCAGGTTTACTGGTAAATACATGGCTCCGAAAAACGAGAACGGCGGAATATCCGAATTACTCCACAGAATGTTGGTTTCGTTGGATTGTGTGCGTTCACTTTGGTTGCCAAGTTTGTAAATACTCATAACTCTGATAAATAGGCGGATAGCAAAAAACATCAACCCTGCCAAATAAAAATATCCCAGGATACTGAAAATCGATGGATTGTTGCTTGCTGTGGCTGTTATTTCCACTGGTGCAAGTGTGATGGAATATAATATTCCATTGGCAGTTGAGTTCAGGATTTGTGGAATTATTTCTTTAGGGATAAAAATGATAAGAGGAAAAATGTATGAGAACAGCATAGCCGATAGCAGGTAAATCCTGTTGTACCTGAACAGAGGTTCTTTTCGCAGAAGCATAGCAAAGGCACCGTAAAAAATACCCAGCGAAACGGTAGTAGCGATAAGGTAGGTGATAAATGAGTTCATGGCTACGATTTATTATGGTTCTTGATTTGCTCCTCTACCAGCACTTTTATTTCTTCCAGTTCCATGATGCTCAGGTTTTCGGTATTTGCAAAAAACGAGGCCAGCGCTTTGTACGAATTGCTGAAATAATTCTGTGTAAAATTGTCGAGGTATTCGCGTGAGTACTCCTCTTTATTTATCAGCGGGTAATACTCATGGGTTCGACCGTAGGCTTTATGAGCGATAAATCCTTTCTGCTCCAGTATGCGTACAATGGTCGAAACTGTGTTGTAGGCAGGTTTGGGTTCTGATAACTGACTTACAATATCGTTTACAAATCCTTTCTCCAGTTCCCACAGCACCTGCATGATCTGTTCCTCGGCTTTGGTTAGTTTCTTCATATCGCTGGCGTTTTGATTTGTTACCAATTTCTAAGTTATTTACTATCAACTCACTCCCGACTTTGATAGTAGCTAAGTCCTTAATATTAGCAGTGCATCGGCAATTAACTATATTTTATGTTGACACAAATTATTTATTATTTTCATTCTGAGATTGTGTTTTTTTAAATTCATCTAAATTCCAGGTTATTCCCCACGTTTTTACATAATCCGAAATCACGCCCAAACCAACTTTAGCTCTTCTGGCATCTACATTATCAGGGTCATCAAGCGGAAATACATAATATTTCTTGTTCTTTTCATCATAACCTATCTGGCTTCCATATTGCTGTTTCCTGCCTTCGCCTAGTGCAACTCTGTCTTCGAGTAAGGCTAAACTAGCCCCGCTGGCATCTCCTTTTTTAACGGCTTCTCTCATCAGTGGCAGGTATTTTTGCTGCACTTTTAAGTCGGAATGTTGAATAACTAAAAAGATTGTCGTGTTTGCCTGTTCTCCTATCTTATCTTTTCCTACCCATCCTTTTGTATCTAATATTCTTTCAATTTTAGATAAATTGACACTATCATTCTGTATCATTATTTGTTGTAAGCTGTCGGCTGAGCTGCTTTTATGCCCAAATTGTGACTGCGCATCAAGAAATTTATGACGAATGTTCTGGTCGTCATAAAAAATTTTAATTAGTTCATTTTGTAACGGCTTATCATAATTGGCTTCTATTACATCTAACTTATTTTGTACTTTTTGTAGTAATACCTCCCATCTTTTATCGCCATGCAAATTATCTAAATCCGGATCTCTTTTTATCTGATTAATATTTATGAATCCTCCTTCTACTGAAAGATTAAGCCATTCTAATGCCATATCTGAATCATTTGCCAACGAAGCAGCACATGCTGCATTATACAGGTGCTTTTCCTTATTAATCTTAAAAGCCAATTTGAAATATTCCTCTGCCATACCATATTTTTTAATTTGAAAGGAGGAATCTGCCTTTTGAATATAAGAGTCGTAATCCTGAGCCATCAGTTGGCAACTGGTAAATAATAGAATTGAAATTAATATTTTTTGTTTCATTTTGGTTTGTGCTTTTTGTGGGTTGATTTCAGATAGTGAAACAAATATACAACTAAAAACATAGTTATACAACTAAAAGTTTAATTTAGGTGAAAATATTTTTTATATATCTGATAATGAGGTGTGTAATTTTGAAATTATTTTATTGGAAATAGAAGTGGAATCTTATTTCATTACCCGTAGGGCATAAATATCAATAGAATTTGTAAAAATTCAACACGCCATTTCCCGTAGGGAATAAACACCAACAATCCAATCCAATTTATACTTGTTAATGCCCTACGGGCAATTAGTTTATGGTTGGTTTATTTTTATTGAGATTTAAGCCCTACGGGCTATTTTGAATTTATAGGTGAATGAAGGATCCTTGAAGACCTAGATTTATTGGAATATTAAGAAAAAGTTAAGACCATAATTTTAATACCAATATATAGTTATTCAAAAATAAAAAACCGGAAACTAAATGTCAGTTTCCGGGTTCAGGTATAATTTAAATTACTGGTTTACAATGAATCCATCAGTTCATCCGTCATTTCGAGGTTATGGTACACGGCCTGGATATCATCGTCTTCTTCGAACAAATCAATTAAACGCATAACTTTCTTTGCTGTTTCCAGATCCACTTTTGATGTGTCTTTCGCAATGCGTTGTAGCTGGGCACTCTCGGGTTCAATTTTGAGCGTTTCGAGTCTTTTCATCATCGCGCCAAAATTCTCCATTGCCGTTGTCACAGTAAAATAGCCTTCTTCAAGCTGCATATCTTCAGCACCAGCCTCAATCATCTCCATTTCAAAATCATCGGGATCGAGAGTTCCTTGTGGAATGGTAAACATTCCTTTTCGATCAAAAATAAAACTCAGCGAACCGTTTGTACCCAGGTTGCCGCTAAATTTATTGAAATACATCCTGACATTCGAAATTGTACGTTGCTGATTATCGGTGGTGGCTTCGAGAAAAATGGCCGTTCCTCCGTTGGCATATCCTTCGAACGTACATTCGATAAATGAAGCTCCGTCTTTATCCGATCCTTTGCTGATTGCGCGCTGTATGTTATCCTTTGGCATACTGGCGCCTTTGGCGTTGGCAATTGCCAGCCTGAGCCTTGGATTCGAATCAGGGTCAGGGCCGCTTTCCTTTACAGCAACTGTAATTTCTTTATTTATTTTGGAGAAAATTTTCGATCTTTTGGCGTCCAAGGCGCCTTTTTTGCGTTTAATGGTCGACCATTTATTATGTCCCGACATAGGAAAATGTATTAATTATTGTTTTTATAAAATGGGTTATACTGCCGGAATATATGGTGTTGCCAAATTCCGGATATGATCCTTATTCAGGTTGAAGGAGGCTTAAGCCTTACTGATTTTATAAGGTATTTTCCCAATTTCCGTATTTTTAAAAACTTTATTTTCCCGAATCGGATTGACTGAAAGGGTGGCAAAGTTACTGTTTTGATTGTAAAAAAAAAACTGCCCCGATATGGGGCAGTCAGTCAACTAACCAAAATCAACTTTATGTTTAGTGTTATCAAAACATTACACTTTTATCCTTTTTTTTGAAATATAGATTTAGAAGGAAGCCAGTGTGATGCCAATCTCAAAAGGATAGGCCACCGGTCCTTTATTGTTACGGAACATTTCGGTGAGTGAATAAGATCCATACAGATTTATTACTCCCCAGCCTATTTTTGCAATTGCATCTACTTTGAAGGGATTAATATAGAAATCACTTCTGTCTTTCGATTTTTTCCCGTCATATATAATTTTCGAGTGTGAGCCTATTCTTACAGCTCCAACCACTCCACCACTTACATGAAAACTGTTGGCTTTCATTTTGCTGTTGGTCTGGTATTCGAGCATTAAAGGAACTCTCAGGTAAGTAACTACCAGTTTGCTTTTTTCGTAGCTGCGGGAAGGATCATTATCCGGGCCAGCTCCAAATTCACTATCATGGGTAAGGACAGTATTTTTGTTTGAAAAACGATAGTTGTTCCAACTAATTCCCATACCGGTAACAAGACCGAGGTGCTGGCCGATGAGGCTGATATTTTGCTCAAAAAAGTTAATGTTTACCGCAATTGATTTTGCGTAATTCAGATCCAGGGAGGAGTATCCGGCAGGATAATCAATTATCATATCCTTATTCAGCAACCCGTTAACACCTAATTCGAACCCAGCCCAGTGGCCGTTAAATTTGGGCGCTTTATCGTGTTTTTCAATTTTTACTCCATTATCAGAAATTACATAGTCGCGTTGTCCGAGACTTACCTTTACCGTATCGTCAGTTATAACTACAACTCTTTTATTGTTAAGCACAACCTTAACAGTATCGTTAT
Source organism: Bacteroidales bacterium (assembly GCA_038237165.1). Lineage (GTDB taxonomy): Bacteria > Bacteroidota > Bacteroidia > Bacteroidales > UBA4417 > UBA4417. The sequence continues at coordinate 18,895 of JBBRYZ010000046.1, forward strand.
CATCAGTAGCATTCCAGGAATGGTTATCGGATTCTTCCTTTTCGTTGTCGTTATTTTCGTCGACGATCACATTCTTCACATTATCCAGCCCATCGAAAGTAATGGTATAATTGCCCTGTTTAGCGATCTTTTTTACATTTTCCTTATCGAAATAGGTAAGATTTCCGGCTCCCGAAAGGTCTGCTTTAAGTATTTTGCGGGCCATAATCCTGGCACTACCTGCTCCCGAAACTTCAGCATCGGTATAGTTTGTAACAAATTCCATTGCTTTCAGGTTGCCTGCTCCTGATACCTCGGTTTTATGCGTGTCGGCGGTTCCTTTCAGTGCCAGGTTGCCTGCGCCGCTCACTTCGGTATTTGCGGTTTTAGCATTGAGTGTTATAGTGCTATTGGCTGCACCGCTGGTTTCGTTGTTAAAGATTCCTGTTTCGAGATTCAAATTTACCTTGGCTGCTCCGGAACTATATAAACCAAAAATTTCGCTTTTTATCGGTGAATCGCCTATAACTTTGGAAGCTCCGCTGGCATCAAGTTTCGATAGATTTACTACGCTGACATAAACATCAATTTTAGTGGCATTATTCACATTATTGCAATCAAGGCTCAGTGTGCCGTTTGATACTTTCGTCGTAATCCGGTCCTGTAGGTTTTCGTCGGTTTCAACTTTAACCGACTGCTGCCCGCCTTGCGAAATATACAGTTTTATGGCACAGCCAACTTTTATGGCATCAAAAGATGCAACCTGACGTTCCTGGGTGGTAACATTTCCATTTCCCCGGGTTTGAGCTTTAACACCTGTAACTGTCAGTGTGATGAGCATCAGTCCTGTGAGTGTTAGTCTTAGTGTTTTCATAGTATAGTGTTTATTATGTTTGTGATTATTGATTTCGGAAGCTAGACGGATTTAATGGCTATAATGTTACAGCAGTCTTAAAAAAAAGATAACTATTTTGCAATATATAACTATTCAGCCTGGTTCATACAGTAAGAGATGAATACATGCCACAGTTTACGCTGATTACATAGATAAATGTAAATGTCTGAGGTCTGTTCTTTGTTATGAAAACTGCTGAATATGGTTCTGAATTTGTGAAAATTTGAGAAATCTGTGGCAAAATAGATTGTTTATGAGCCGAATAATTACTCTAATATTAAATCTTTGTAAGGATTTGCAATTTATTTATTTCTATATTAAATTGATATTTTGACGTTTTCTGAATATTCAGTGAAAAAAAAAATCCGGGCTTAGCCCGGATTTAATCTGTTTTTTCAATTTACTTTTTCAATTTTCTTTCTATATCTATATTGCTGCTTTCGAGGTTATAGCCAACTACTTTTCCTTCATTGTCTTTGTGAAGATTCAGTTCCAGGTCTCTTGATGTAAGTGAGTTGAATGTTTTTACACCCAGTTCTGCAACAGCCCACAAGGTAATATTTTTTTGTTCTGCTTTCGGCTGCGTTTTTCGGTTTGATGCAAATAAGTCTCCGGCTTTTCCGACCAAAGTGCCTAAAATAGTTTTAGCCGGGTTTTTGTCTTTTGAATTCATTTCGGCATAATCCAGCTCCTGCGAAAGTTTCAGATTATAATAAAACTCCAGGTTCTGGTTCATATACATCTGGCTGATCCTTATGAAAGTAAATTGCGGATCCACATATGAACGTGTTGTTACTTTGTTGGCTTGCCTGGCGGGCAATATTTCCACCTGACGACTGTCATAAGAAGCTAATATTTCTTTTCCCTGGTTATTTATCGCATTATCAGTAGTTGATATTGTATTTTCGATATTGCCCTTATTTTGGTTGGAGTCCGCAACAATATCACTATTCTTAATGGAATTTAGTGCAACCTCTTTAGCGGGCAATACCGGGGATGGCTCAATTAATATGGGTTTGTCAATGTTTTTAACCTTTCCCTGCTGTGCTACCGTGCGTGGAATATCATTGCGATCGAACAAAAAGTAAACGCTGAAAATGAGGGCCAGTGTTGCAGCTGCCGACAAAGCGTAGTAAATAATTCGCCGCATGGGGATTACAGCAGCTCGTTTCAAGCTGTTTTTATCTTCAAATATAATGTCTGTTTTAGCTGCAAGTTTAGTATGAACATAGATATTACGGCCTTTTTCAAAATGCGGATTGTATTGCATGAACTCAGCTAACTGAAGCTTTTCATCCGGGTTCAGATCGCCTTCAATTTCGCGGGCCATGAACGTTTCGAATGTTTCTGCATCAATAGCTCCAATAGGGATACACTTTTTCTTTAATGATTCTTTGGCTTCAAATACTATATCATCATCAACTGAAAGATGAGCCAGTGAATATAATCTGCGTTCTTTTTCAAACTGGGGATTAATGCTGATAAATTCTTCGATGGCCGAAAGCTCATCCTTATTCAGCAGTCCTTCGGTTTCGTTCAGCAGGTATTCTTCGTAATTCAGTTCATTAATATGCGCGGTGGCGAAAACCTGATTTTTTTTTATAGATGATTTTTTCTCAAAAACAATATCCTGATCAGCCACCAGCGAAATTGCTTTGTACTCATCAAGCAAAGTTTTTAGATCGGGATTTTCTTTAACGAATAACAGGACTTCCTCAACCATTTCGGGGCTTAACTGCCCTTCGTGATAGTCGAGGAAATATGCTTCGTAATTATCCCTGTTGATTTTCATTTTGTTTGATCTTTAATAAGTTGTGTTTACTAGAGTACTAAGTCGAGGCTGCCAATGTATTGTTTTAAAAAAGTTCGTGCTCTGAAGATGTAGACCTTTACCTGTGATTCGCTGAGTTGAAGTATTCCTCCGATTTCTTCGTATGAGTATCCTTCGTAGTCGCGTAACATAATGACCGATCGTTGTATTTCAGGCAGTTTTGCCACCGCTTCGTTAATTATTTCTTTCAGGTCGTTATATGTGCCGGGCGATTCATCGTGAGTTTCAGTATAGCTGTCATCCAAAGAACTGAGCCGCTGGTTTTTACGGATATGGTCAATCATGGTGTGATAGGCCGTTGTAAAAAGGTAAGCGCGGGCTTTTTCGTATGTAATTTCCTTTACTCTTTCCCACATGCGTACATACGATTCCTGGACTATATCCTGCGCTGTATCTCTATCCCTGATATTCTTCAGGATGAAGCGATACACTCCGTCGGAATATAAGTCGGCACATGAATTGTATTCAGATGTAGTCATGTTCCAGGCTTTCGTTTATAAGTTTTCGAAGGTAATACGTTTAAGGGTACTATAAAGTTACAATAGAATTAAAAATAGTTTAAACTTTTTTAAAAAATGAATAGCCGTTCTATATAAAGAAGTTTAATGGTTCAACAAAGTCTTTTTTATCACGGATCACAATCTGCGACTGGTGATATACCAATGAAAAGGGCTCAATACTTGCGGTAAGCCATACGTTCCCGCCTATTACTGAATCGTGACCAATTATCGTTTTGCCGCCCAAAATAGTACTGCCGGCATAAATAATTACATTGTCCTGCAGGCTCGGGTGCCGCTTCTGGTTCTGGAGTCCGCGCTCAACATAAAGTGCTCCCAAAGTCACACCCTGGTATAATTTTACATTATCTCCTATCACGGTTGTTTCGCCGATCACAACGCCGGTACCGTGATCGATAAAGAAATTCCTCCCGATTTTCGCTCCCGGATGAATATCGATGCCGGTTTTGCCATGAATATATTCACTCATAATCCGGGGAAGTAACGGGATTTTTAACAAATACAGTTCATGTGCAAGACGATATACCGAAATGGCATAAAATCCCGGGTACGACATGATGATTTCTTCTATTCCTTTTGTTGCAGGATCGCTTTGCAGGAATTCTTCTGCATCATCTTTTAAAAGCCTGTATACTTCGGGTAAGCGGTTGAAAAATGATTCAACAACCTGGTTCACTTCAAGTTCGGAATCACCATGCATGGGAAAGAGAAGTTCGCTGAGACGGAAACGAAGGCGTCGTAATTCTTTTTGCAGCGATTTTAAGGATACAGTGCGGTTGCCTTTTAAAGGGAAAAGAAACATGACAAGTTCATCCACAAACTGTTGGGTGCTTTCCACTTCCGGGAGATTGGCATGCGAACAAATGTAACTTCTGAAAATTTCTTTGGGTAATTGGGATACGGGATTAGTCATCTTAATGGCCTGAATATTAATGATGTATGTAATATAATTAACAATGAAATACAGGAGTTGTTCAACAGGGCAATGATTTGTTTCAGGATGAGTGATAGCAAATTCGACACTCTTGAGCAGGGATGCTATTGTTGTTCTGTGCAAAAATAGTAATTTACCCTGCCAGTTGTATATCAGCTCTTTAAATTCTTATATTGCTTTCAACTTTCAACTAACTGAAATATGTCCACTTCAACAATGGATTTTAAATAAACGCTGTAAATATTTCCTTATCCTGTTTTAGGATTTTAAAAAAAATAATTTTTCAACGCATGTTTAGTTAGAGGTTGATTTTTCACGGGTTAGAGTTTTTGAATTTAATAAAGGAAATTTCCTGACGATTTAACCGTTATGTATGTTTAACAATTCATGGGCAGATGAAAAATAGAATTGTACCGGTCAAAATCAAGGTTTTTCTGGGATATTTTACTCTTGTGGTTTTAGCTTCGCTTATTATCCGGGTTATTTATACTGAAGTACTTCAGTATTCAAGGGAAAAGGTCGATTTCAACCCATCAATTACTAAATTCAAGCATGTCAATGCTATTTTGACCAATCTTTATCTGGCCGAAGGTTTGGAAAGAGACTATGTTCAAACCGGACAAATATCTCAGGATTATCCTGAACTTATGAAAAAAATCAGTATACAGATTGAAGCTCTGGTTTTGATGATAAACGATCCGACTCAGCAAATACATACATATAGTATTAAAAAACTGCTGCAGATGAAACAAAGAAACTTAGACGAATTATCCGCATTAATAAATACGGATTCAAATCTGCTTCTCAAGAAAAAAAAAGCTGCAAAAGTTAATAGCCGGATTACCAAAATTGATGCTATTGATTTGACTGCCGGAAATAAAACCGGTAGAGTGACTAAAGCCAGAGATGATGGCAATGCTTTAGAAGTACGTCTTAAAAAGAAGGAACAGGAAATTTTGACCAGCGATCGCACAATTACTTTTCAATTGCGGCAAATGCTTTCCTATCTGGAAAAGGAAGAATTGATCAACTCTTTTCAAAAAGTAAAGGAACAGCAAAACCGTGTTCAAAAAGCAACCGGAATCATTATACTGTTGGGGAGTTTAGCATTGATTGCAACGATCATTTTTTTGATAAATATTATAAAAGACCTCACTAGAAGTCAGCGATACCGCAAGCAACTTGAATTATCAACAGCTTATTCCGAATCATTGCTGAAAAGTAAGGAACAATTTATACTCAGTCTTACTCATGATTTGAAATCACCGTTGAATTCAATTATTGGTTACACAGGGTTCATGGAGAAGGATTTAAATACTTCAGTACAACATAAACAATATCTGCAACATATCAGTATTGCTTCGAATCATATCCTGAAATTGGTTAATGACTTGCTCGACCTTGCAAGGCTCCAAACTGGTAAACTTGCAATTGACCGAATCCCGTTCAATTTTAACAATCTTATAAATCACATTGTTGAGGCGTTCAATCCACAAGCACGGGCAAAGAATATTAATTTGCAACTTGATTTCGAACAGTCACCTTCAGATGCCTACATGGGCGACCCGACAAGGATTACCCAGATATTAGGCAACCTGATTTCGAATGCCCTGAAATTTACCGAATCAGGAAATGTAAACATACACGTTAAGCTACTTACACAATCCGGGAATACAGATCAGGTCCAGGTAGATGTTATTGATACAGGGATAGGAATTTCAGAAGAGGACATCCATCGTGTTTTTGAAGAATTTAACAGAGCCGGAAACACAAAAATACAATATGAAGGCACAGGTCTTGGACTCACTATTACCAAAAAGCTTGTCGATTTACTTCATGGAACTATAACTCTAAAAAGTCAGCCAGGTGTAGGTAGTCATTTTACCGTTGTTTTGCCAATTGAAAGAGGAGAACATTCAACTAATATTTCTTCTCAAACAGTTAACGATAGAAGCATTGAGAATAGTTGCGATATTACAGGGTTGAGAATTTGGCTGGTAGATGATGATCAATTGTTGCTTGATATGAGTTCCATCATTTTGAAAAGTGCCGGAGCAGTAGTGCATTCTTTCAGTGATCCTCAAAAAGCTATCAATTCATTCAATAAAGGTTGTGCCGATTTGTTAATTACTGATATTCAAATGCCTGGCATGAGCGGAGTTGAAGTATTGAAACAAATTCAGAAAAAAAATGAGGGACTAATTACTTCTGTCGCCATTTCGGGAAAGAATCCAATACTAAATGAATTTGATGGATTCTCTGCTTTTATTCAAAAACCTTTTCTTGCCCAAACCTTGATGGATGTAATTTGCAGTCATCATAGAGGGATATACATATATGATAAAACGGAAGATTTATCTAATGCTGATAAAAAAGAGTATAAACTGGATCAACTTCAAGCTTTTGCTGAGCGAGACCCCGAAAGTCTCAATCAGATATTAGTTTCATTTATTGTTACAGGTAATCAGAATTTAAAGCTCTTAATAAAATATATCGAGGAAGAAGATACAAACTCGATTGAAGAACTATCGCATAAAATGCTTCCTATATTCCGCCAGCTCGAAGCAACTGATGTTGTGGAACTCCTGGTCAGCCTTGAACGAAACGATAATCACAAGCTGGATAAAGAACACTTTTATTCCACCGGAAGGCAGGCCATAAAAAAGATTGACTTACTGCTTCAAACTATTAAGAAAGAACAAAATATAGATATTGACTAACGGATTAAAACGATTGAAGGGTTTTAAGCAATTCTGTGTATCCCAATTTTAACTCAACAACTTTCCTTTCGTTTCAGGTAAAGGCAATTTGTAAAATAGACTGCCTCAGGTATATACCTGCGTGATTAATTAATACGAATAATGACAATTTCGGTTTATTGAATTACCCTCAGATAGTGTGGATTATTTCCACAGCATCCCCACAATTTCTACACTCTGTTGTACTGAAAAAGTAAGCTGTTTTTCTTTTTTTTTATTATAAAAAGCTCATTCATAAAAAGTTATTAAGTTACTATCGTTAAGTCTGTGTTCTGGCACGATAATGAATAATAGATACTTGATTAATAATTTTCATTAACTAAGAAACCAATCATGAGAAAGACTTTTTTATTAAACAGAGAAAATCCGGAAATGCGGAAAAACATGCGTTATTTCTTAATTTTCGGTACAGCATTTAAAATCGTATTATTAGCTTTATTTTTAGCCGGATGTGCAAAAGAAGTTGATAAAAATCAGCCAGTAGCTGATAATCAGTTAGCCGCCAATATTGTCGGCACATTTCCCTCCAATCTTGCTGATACAGCTTATATCAATTCAGTGGTAACAGTGACCTTCAAAAGCACCACTAATCCAGCAGATGTAACTGCTTCGATGATAACTCTGAAACAGGGAACAACTTCTGTTCAGGGAACGGTATCGTATTCAGGCACTACGGCAATGTTTACTCCTGCGGATGATCTGATGCCTGATACCAGGTACACAGCAACAATTAAAAGCAAACTAAAGAGCGATTCTGATGGAAGTGAACAGTCCTGGTCATTCACTACAGGAAAGCATCGTCATGAAAATGTTCTTTCGATTGTTTCGGTACTTCCTTTGAATAGTGCTACATTAGTACCTGTCAGTGTTCAACCTAGCGCTACTTTCAGTAGTAGTATTGAATTATCAAAAATCAAAAAATTGTTGTTTACACTAAAACAAGGAAAAACAAATGTTGAAGGAACATTAATTTATTCGGGCAAGACCGTTACATTTATACCAAAGAGCAGTTTAAATGTTAACACGCTATATACGGTAACAATTAGCTCCGGAGATAATAGTGGGCATAATAATGAAGGCGAAGATGATAAAGAGGAAAAAGATAATCATCATTCGGACAAAACGTATACCTGGAGTTTCATGACAGGGGGTGGAAGTGTTGATGTTACTGCACCTGCAATTAAATCTGCTGTTCCAGCAAATAACGCTACCGGAATTGCTCTCAGTGTTCATCCGGAAGTAACTTTCAGTGAAGCAATGAATACCAGTACAATTAATACTACAAACTTTTTGCTGAAACAAGGTACGGTTGCCATTGCCGGTACTGTAACTTATTTTGGAACCACAGCTACTTTCCTTCCAACCACAAGTCTGATGCCTAATACGGTTTATACTGCTTCAATTACTACCGGGGCAAAAGATTTAGCAGGTAACGCAATTGCCAGTATCTACACCTGGAGTTTCAAAACCGGAGCAGTGGTTGATGGTACTCCACCAACCGTGCTATCTTCTGTTCCAGCCAGTAACACGACTGGAGTAGTCAACAGTATTCATCCATCAGTAACTTTTAGTGAAGCTATGAATGCCACAACGATTAATACAACCACCTTTACCCTGAAACAGGGTACAACAGCCGTTGCCGGTACAGTAGCTTATTCAGGAACCACTGCTACTTTCACTCCTGCAAGCAGTCTGGTGGC
>JBBRYZ010000047.1:0-27474 GCA_038237165.1 Bacteroidales bacterium
ATTCCCTTGTTTGCATTAACGTAGAGAGCGGCGATATGTTTTATATTTCATCACATTTCCGGTAAACGTTATTCATTGGTGCGGCATAAACTCTCCTTTCACAACTGTAGTTCAACCCGCTTTCCGGCCTCAACTATTAATTCCCTTATATGTAAGTTCAATCATTTAGAGGTAATTGCACAGGAATCTTGAACATTTTTACTCAGGAAATGTTAATAACCAATTGGCAAACAGCATATATTTAAAACATCTCATTATGATTCGCAAGTTATTATATCTTCTTATCGTGATTGCAACAAATGTGACTGCCCAAACAGCCGGCATGATAAATGTAAAATTAAAGTCGGGTGCTAGTATTCCATATGCTGTTACTTCTGTGAGTGGCCTCACTTTTTCGGGTGTTCAGGGGAGGGATACTCTGATTGTAAATTTGAAATCCGGATCACCTGTTCAATATTCCATATCATTGCTCGATGGAATCAATTTTTCCAACAACCAATATACCGATTCAATTTACATCCTATTGAAAGGAGGAGATCTGCGAAAATATGCCATTTCTACCATTTCCGCATTGTCATTCACCGGTTGGGACAAAATCACTTCAATTGAAACATTAAAACCTGAAACTGAGAAAAGAAATAACCTCGGGCAAAACTATCCAAACCCGTTCAATTTATCCACAACCATTCCGTATTATTTGCCTAAACAGGAAAATATAACGATCACGGTCTCCACGATTACAGGCAGAATTATTGCATCTCTTATTCAGGAACGACAAGATGCCGGAATGCACCAGGTTACCTGGGATGCATCAACGGTTCCCGGCGGTATTTACTTTTACCGGTTACAAGGCAGAGATTACATGGAAACAAAAAAGATGGTTTTGTTGAAATAGCGTTTCATGAATCGTTAATTTAAAAGACTTATATTTCAATACTTACCATAGTTTAAACATAAAATAGTATGAAACATCTTATCCTTTTTACGTTTCTGCTCACTTCATCTTTCGTATCGTTTGCTCAAACCAAAATTTTTATCGACCGCAAGGACGGAACAAAAGATTCGATAGCTGTAAATACCATTTCACAGATCAGTTTCTCTTCTTCAGGCATTTATCCACCTTCGTTGCTGGAAGTTCAGCAAATACTGGACACAACAGCAGCAAAGTTTTTGCAATATGCCGATGCTACAAATGGTAATCCATGGCGCGCATTAATGCTAACTGCGAATTGGGTTAAGTCTCAATCTAATGTTCAATCGGTTTATACCATTGATAGTACCTATCTTGATATTGTTTTGAAATCAGGTTTACAAACCGATTTTTTCTTTAATTCGGTCGATGACAATGGATATTCTATTTTCCGGGGAGGTGGAGGACAGCATCCGGAAAATGCAAGCATTACTTTTTCTGAACTTTCAAAAAATACAATCACTAATAAAAAAGTCCTGATCTATGCACCTACCTGGACAGAGTTTAACCTCCAGTCTACTGTTCCAAAAACAGTGCGTACTCTGTTAAATTCCGGATTAGGTCTTGATATTACAGTTCTAAGGGATGAAGCATGTACTCCTGCAATCGCTAATACATTCAAGGATTACGGACTCGTTATTCTTGATACGCACGGAATGCCCGATGCCTTTTTGAGCGGAACAATCATCGATGTAGCAAAGAATCTTAAGACTGAATTGCAGTATAAAAATGCAGTGATTAAGCAAGTCGGGCAAGATTTTTATGATAAAATATTAAGCAATTTTTTTATGAAGGTATATTATATAAAAATTCCCATCAATACGCCAAATTGGCAAAAGAGAAAAAATCTAACACGAATAGAGAAAATTCTTGTTACCACCAAATATATTAAGACTCTTCCTTCGATGCCAAATACGGTAATTTTTGGCAATATGTGTTATAGTGGGTTTTCCGTAGCTGATCCGAGCAGGAATGTTACATATCCTATAAAGACTGCATTTATGGATAAGAACCCCATTAGCTATTATGGTTTTGCATTGGAAAACGGAAAGGCAACGATCGTCACAGATTCTTTTGCGAAGGCAATGGAAGATTCACTTACTATACGATTAGCGAAAGATATTGATAGTACCGGAGAAGCTCATCTTCGACACGCTGATGGCGCAGAGTACTACGATCCCTATTTGGATGCAAATCTTCGTTTACCACCGAACCAGCATGTAATTTTACTATTAAAGCAGTTCGGATCAGAGGATTATAGCTACGAAAAGTGCGGTGATACACTTATAGACACCCGCGACGGGCAGAAGTATGCCACCGTCTGCATCGGCAAGCAAAACTGGATGGCAAAGAATCTTAATTACAATGCACCCGGTAGTGTTACCTATGATAATAATCCTGCCAATGGAGCTATTTACGGTAGATTGTATGACTACAAGACTATCATGCAAGGTGCCGATTCGAGTAATACAAATCCCAGCGGCGTAAGAGGTGTTTGTCCGAAAGGTTGGCATGTGCCAAGCAATGATGAATTTGAAACATTGGTTGAAACATTATTTCTCGAAGCTGTCGATCTTGATAGTCTCGGTGGTGCATTGAAGGCAAAAATATTATGGAATTCCCCAAACATCGGCGCAACCAACAGCAGTGGTTTCACGGGACTTCCCGGAGGAATGACCGGTTTGATAACTAATCCGGAATCATTTGGGAATATAGGAATAAGGGCTTATTTCGCCACAACTACGAACGTAAATGGGTTTTGGATGTTATGGAATCTTGTAAACGATAATGCAAACATTGAGGATACATATAGTTCATTTGAAAACGAGGGTGCGTCATGCAGATGTCTGCACGATTGATTTTAGTAAAAACCCTATCGATGAAAACACCCTTGGCCGGCGCGCGCCAGCAATGGGTGTCTGAACTATGATAGGTGTGATTACTTTGATATTCATGAATTCTGTTATCATGCTTTTCATTTGAATCATCTGAATCAAGGTTCAGACATTTGTACCGGCACGCGTCGGGAGATTCGCGCCAGCCAAGGGTATGTTTTCAAATCAATTTTATTTGTCAGTCATTCCTAAGCACTGAGCACCAGGCACTGAGCACTATGCACCTTGCACTATGCATCATGCACTAAAAAATTAATTATCTACAATCTCTTAAAACACAACCATATTAATTAAGGTACTGGCAATTTCTGGCTAAATGAAGTTCTTAGAACTGAAATTGCACTTATTAGTGTATAAAACAAATATTTTCACCGGTCCATTACTCCCCAGTGCTCAATTTGAGTAATTTTACCCGCAAATCAATATTTAAAACCAGATACATTAATTATGAAAAAACAATCACTGCATTCCTATATATTTTTAATAGCTGCCCTGTTTATATTAAACGCTGTTCAGCCACTTTTGGCACAAACAGTTAAGCTCAAACTAATTGAAACGAGCGATGTTCACGGTTCGCTTTTCCCATGGGATTTTATTAATGACAAGCCTGCGAACACTTCGTTGGCACAGGTTTATACTTATGTTGAAGAACAGAGAGCTGATATAAGCCAGTCGGTAATTCTGCTTGATAACGGCGATATCCTTCAGGGACAGCCTTTGGTTTACTACTATAATTTCGAAGACACGAAATCAGAGCATATCTGCGCCAGCGTTATGAATTATATGAAATACGATGCGGCTACCGTCGGGAATCATGATATTGAACCGGGACATCCTGTTTATGATAAAATCGGGAAAGAATTCAAATTCCCATGGATGGCTGCCAATTCTGTTGATACCAAAACCAATCAACCCTATTTTAAGCCTTATTCAATTTTGAATCGCAACGGTGTTAAGATTGCAGTTCTCGGACTTATTACGCCGGGTATTCCCATGTGGCTACCTGAGAAAATATGGAGTGGCATTGATTTCCAGGATATGGTAGTGAGCGCTAAAAAATGGGTGGATATTATCAGGGAAAAAGAACATCCTGATGTACTGATCGGTCTTTTCCATGCGGGAGTTGAAGCCACTTACGATGGTCAAACTGCCGATATGCCAAGGAATGAGAATGCAGCTCAGCTTGTTGCCGAACAGGTTCGGGGGTTTGACGTTGTATTTGTCGGACACGATCATCATGGCTGGAATTACACGGTGAAAGATCCGGCCGGGGACAATGTTTTGATTCTCGGAACATTAAACGCCTCCCGCACGGCCACTGAAGCAACCATTGTGTTAAATAAAGATGCCGGAACAGGAAAATGGGGAAAAGAAATCAGTGGAGATATAATTCAAATCGATAACTTCAAGCCTGACGAAGCCTTTATGACCGAATTTGAACCGGTTATCAAAAATATTAAAGCCTATGTGGCCAAACCAATCGGCGAATTTACCGAAACCATTTCAACCCGTGAGTCTATATTTGGCGATTCGCCGTTTGTTGATCTTATTCAGCGCATTCAACTTGATTTAACCCATGCCGATGTTTCATTTGCAGCTCCTCTTTCGTTTAACGCCGAAATTAAAAAAGGAGAAGTTTATGTAAGGGATATGTTCAAACTGTATAAATTCGAGAATCTACTTTATACCATGAAAATGAGCGGACAGGAGATCAAAGATTATCTCGAATTTTCTTACGGACAATGGTTTAACCAGATGAAAAACGCTGATGACGATCTGCTCAATTTTAGCCGCGACGAAAAGGGAAATTATATTTCAGCTCATGGATCTCCACAGCTGGCTGCAAATTATTATAATTATTCCTCGGCTGCCGGTATAAAATACACCGTTGATGTTCGTAAACCTGTAGGCAAAAGGATTTCCATAACGTCTATGGCTAATGGCAAACCTTTCGATTTAAAAAAGACTTATACCGTTGCGCTGAACTCGTACAGGGGCAATGGCGGAGGTGGGCATTTAACGCTGGGTGCTAAAATTCCGAAGGATGAAATAGCCGGAAGAATCATCAATTCAACTCCTAAGGATTTGCGTTACTACCTGATGAAATGGATTGAAAAGGAGAAAACCGTGAATCCGAAAGCATTGAACAACTGGAGTGTTATTCCACAGGATTGGTGGAAAAAAGGGAAAGAAAAAGATGCTAAACTGTTGTTTAAAGAAAAGTCAACTGATTAATCATCAATCACTTCATTCTCACCGCTGCCGCGCGAACTCTCTCTCCGCAGGTAATTCTTTCGCGTGGTATTATAAATTCAGAACAATAGCATCATTCAGTAATCCTTTTTCTCCGGTATAGTCCCTTGCCGAACTAAAGTATATTCCTAATGTTGCACTATCAGTATTTTGCTGCCGCTTTGCCTACCCGTGCTTAGCTTTAAACAATACATACCCGATGGCAGTCCTGCTACGGAAATCTGATGGGTAAGGTTAGTAACTGCCGGCGCACTCCATTGATACCAGAGTTTACCATTCATATCAATAAGCACTCCATTTATCGTGCCCTGCCATTCGCTGCCCATCGATACAGTAATTACGTTTGTTGCCGGTGATGGATACACCGTAAATCCAGCGACTGATGGGCTGAATGAGTGCAACTCAGTAACAGCGCCCTCGTAGTAATACTTGTATTGTTCCTTATCCAGAAGTCCGTTTACAGCATTGGTGCTTACCGGCTCACTAAGCGTAATCTGGCCCGCGCTATTGTATGCGTAAACACCCGAAAGCGAGTTGATAGCGAATAAATCCTTATCAACGAGTTCCGTTTTGTTGCTCATGCGCTGATTGGCTGCATTATAACTATATGTGTACCGGAATTCGGGAAGGTAAGCGACGTTGCTACCAGAAATATCTCCACCAAATTTAATCATCACAAGTGGGCTTCCTGCTGCATTCATAGAAATGATCGCCGTACTATCCTGATAAAAACTGCGATTAATATTAAAATTTGGGCCGGACACCTGGTTGACAAGAAAATTGCTGGCGTTGTAATGATAAACGACGCCGGTACTATCCTTCCACGCTGCCGTGGTATTGTTCCAGCTTTGGGCCATAAAGCTGGCAATTTTATTGAAGGAAGTATATTTCTTCAGGTTTCGGGACACATTCTTCCAAGTGCCGGTAGCGGCAATCCAGTTCTGCTGTATAATGGCTGAGTCTCGGCCTGCCGCATCATACCAATAGGTCAAAAGGCTCTTATTCATCCAGGCGCTGGTAGCGGCATTCCACGATTGCTGTAGCCGGGTGGTCACTTGCCTGGCTCCATTAAAGCTGAAAGTGAATTGGGAAGTCGGTATCCATGCAGACGTAGTAGTATTCCAGTGTTCATTCAGCCTTTTTGAGTTGTTGCCTGCCGCATCGTAGTTGTAAGTTGTTTTATTACTGTTAGTTGCGATACCATTGCTAACGTTCTGCGCGGTGTAAGTCAGCAAACTGTCGGCGGCAGTATAAACGTAGTGTTCGTAGCCTATCACCGAGCTGGTTTTATGGACAGTATCCAGCTCATAAGAAGTAGCAAGATCATAAACCTTGCGGGCTCCGGTATAGTTATAAACTATGGAATCTGGTATGCTAATTTTATACGCACCGTTGCCATTGTTCATGGTGATAGGGCCAATGTATAGGGCAATGAGGCGGCCTGGCTGCGAAAATGCAGAGTTGCAATTAAAGGTGATAAATAATGCAAGGCCTGAGAAAAAAAGTTTAGTTATTCGTGTTTTCATATGTTGAGGTATAAGCATATTATGAATATAAAGGTAAGACGTTTTGCATTCCAAATTTATTTTTTTAGCATTATTCAATTATTTTATTTTAGGAATCAGCGCAAAAACAGGAATTTTCCAACCCAAATTTGTCGTTGACACCGCTCCCGCGCTAACTGTTCTCACCGCAGATAATCCTTTCACGTGGTTTTATAAATTCACTACAATAACATCATTCAGTATTCCTTTTTCTCTGCTAAAGTACCAGGTGCATTGCTATAAACATAATATTCACCCCGCTGCCAATTCACCAAAGCAAAACTGGCAAACCAGGCTCCTTCTGCATTATGGGATTTATAATTACGGCTCATATATCGAATTTAAATAATATCATTTAACCACGCGAAAGAATTCTCGCGGTTGGGCGCCAACAAAATAGAAATATCTGATAAATACCTAAACCCTGATATTTAAATTCTTCTATTATTATTATGTTAAAACAAAGTTAATTATTGTATGTAATTGAACTTAAAAAATTCCGGTTTGTTTACCAACTTAATTTTCTTAATCAAGTAATAATTTCTAAAAAAGGAGGTCAAAATGAAAATGAACAGAATTACTAATTTTGTATTTGTACTACTTTTTGTTTCCTTGGTATCGTCTTGTAAAAAGGATAATGCATTAACTAATGCGTCTGATAAGAATAACCAAATTGATCAGACGAATCAATCTGTTTTAAAAAATAGTGCTCCAATTGTTGCGACTACTGTTTTTGCTCCAGGTATTGCCTTTCCCCGCGGCCTTAAATTCGGTCCTGATGGCTATCTTTATGTTGCAGTAGCCGGTTTTGGTGGAACCAATTCAACAGCAGGCCAATGTACACAGGTTATCCCCCCAATTGGTCCATATTTAGGTGGGAATACCGGCAAAATTGTGAAAATAAGCCCAAAAGGAGTTGTTTCAACTGTAGTTGATAATCTGCCTTCACAGGTGAATGCGTTGGGATTTACAAGTGGAGTTGCCGCTCTTGAATTTATCGGAAATACGCTTTATGCATTGATGGATGCAGGATGTTCGCATGGTAATACTGATTATCCAAGTTCAGTTATCAGAATAAATAAGAATGGTACCTGGTCAGTAATCGCTGACTTAAGTGCATTTTATCAGACTCATCCGGTTGTTGCGCCTGAAGAAGATGATTTCGAACCTGATGGGGACTCTTATAGCATGATTAACGTAAAAGGAGATTTTTATGTAATAGAAGCAAATCATGGTCAAATGCTGAAAGTTACTACGAAAGGGAAAGTTACCAGGATATTGGATTTCTCTGCAAAATATGGACATATAGTTCCAACCGCAATAGCTTATAATGATAATTTCTTTGTTGGTAATTTGAGAACCTTCCCTCTGGTTGAAGGAAGCTCAAATATTTATAAAGTTAAACCGAGTGGTGAATCTAAAATTTGGGCAACAGGGTTTACAGGCATTTTGGGTATTGCTTTTGATGCAGAAGACCAGATGTATGTGCTTGAAACTTCACAGGGACCAGGTCCTGCTCCTATGACTGGAAGGGTTGTTCGTATTGATGAAGACATGAATCGGGACATCATTGTTGACAGCCTGTTTTTCCCTACAGCTATGACGTTTGGCCCTGACGGTAATTTGTATATTTCCAATACAGGTTTCGGACCTCCTACGGGTTCAATTCTAAAAGTTACCGGGATTTCGTCAGGACATCACGATCACGATCATGATCACGATAATCATGACCAAGATCATGATCACCATCATAATGACCGCAATTAGGAGCAATACATAAATCTTAATAGAGAGTAGTAGAAAATTGCTCAATTGCAACTGGCTGACAAGTACCGCCAGGTAATTGTCAGCCAGATTTTAAGAAATAAATCCGGGTATACTTTAAAAATGAATTTCAATATAAATAATCTTCTCAAAAATTAAGCATTAAGCTGGCTGTCGCTCATTTTTCCGGGAATTGAATAGAAAACCCTGGCTGGCGCGACTCTCCCGACACGTGACGATATAATCCATCTTCAATTACCTGGCACTTTAATCCATTCAACTATTGTAAATGTAACAAAACAGACCATATCGCTTTCGAATATCTTGTACTTTTCGGACATAGGTAGTGAAGTTTTGGTTTTTATTTACTTGCTGACCTATTCTTTACGCATAAACTACGTAATTGTACCGTAACGCGTCGGGAGAAGTGCGCCAGCTAAGGGGCGAGGATTCAGATCAGTTTTTTAATTTTTTCAGAATACTGAAATTAGTTTTTAAACGCAAAAAAGCTGCCCCTAACAGAGCAACTTCTTTTGCATAAACTTTTATAATCATGAAAATCAGACGAAAATCTATTCCTTCACAATTTTCCGGGCTGCCACAATTTGGCCGTTGCTTATCACATTTACAAAATATAAGCCTCCAGGCTGACCGGTTAAATCAAGTACATTCTTTGTACCGCTGCTTTTTTTGCTGTAAACCAGGGTTCCGATGCTGTTGTATATCTCAATGGTTTCATTGTTTAATGGTTTCGAGGTCACTATACTGAATTCATTATGCGTTGGGTTAGGATAGAAACTAAAATCGCTTGTAGCGGCATTTTCATTTATTCCTGTTAACGACTGGCCCAGCTTAAGCACAAATAAATCCACACTGTTGCCATTTGTGAAGTACTCCGTGGTTCCAGCGCCGGGATCAAAGTCCATAATACCTTTATATGAACCAGCAATATATACATTCCCCGCAGAGTTTACCGTTACAGAGTTACCTACGTCGTTATTAGTTTCGCCAATTTTCGCAGCCCACACATAATTGCCCGAAGCGTCGAGTTTCGACATAAAAATATCATCTGCCCCCGGCGCTGACAGCATAGCAGTTGCCACGCCCGGATTAAAATCCGCAGTTCCGTGAAATCCGCCGGTGGTATAAATATTGCCACTTGCATCTAACGTAATGGCAGTCATATCGAAGGAAGCAAACTGTCCGCCGAAGGTTTTTACCCAGGTGAAATTACCGGCAGGATCAAATTTTGTAATAAACATATCATTTACACCGGCAGTTGTTACGTTAGTTACACCAACACCGGGATCAAAATCTGCCGTTGCCTGAAAACTACCGCAAGTATATACATTGCCAGCTGCATCCAAAGCTATGGAATATCCGGCATTGGCGCCACCTCCAATCTGTTTGGCCCACACAAAATTGCCCGAAGCATCCAGTTTCGAAACATAAATATCATACATATTAGCTTTCAGGTTGTAGGTTCCTGGTCCGGGATCGAAATCAAGTGTCCCATTGAAGTAACCAGTGGTATATACATTTCCGGATGCGTCAACAGCAATTGATTTGCCAACGGATGCGTTTTGGCTGGAAACAACTTTCAACAGTTTTTCCCATTTCAGATTTCCATCGGTATCAAATTTTGAAATGTAAGGATAAAAAACCTCCCAAGTCCCGGTAGTATATACATTTCCTGCTTGATCCACTGCGATAGCCCCTCCAAGATCTGAACCTGTACTTCCCTCTTGTTTTGCCCATTTGAAATTGCCGTTGGAATCTAATTTCAGAACAAAAACATCATAGCCCGAACTATGCAGTGTCATACTGAATGTTCCTGGACCGGGATCAAAATCAGTCGTTGCATCCGGCGAGAATTCCCCGGTAACATAAATATTCCCCTGTGCATCCAGGGCAATTCCTTGTCCTACATCATTAAAGGGCCCGCCAACGCTTTTAGCCCACACAAAGTTTCCGTTAGCATCCAATTTTAAGATAAATACATCCTGATAACCGGCCGAAGTTAAATTGAAAACACCAGTACCAGGATCAAAATCGACAGTTCCGTTATAATACCCGGTTGTGTATACATTACCGGCTGCATCAACTGCAACCGAATAGGCTTCATCACTTGAGGTTCCTCCTATACTCTTTGCCCATTGAAAAACAGGTACCTGGGCGTTTGTTAAAAGTGTTGAACCAATAAATAGAATTGAGATGAAAAGATGTTTCATGACTTATAAATTTTGAAGTTAATTGTAACGCTTTAAACGAGTAAAGTCCAACTTAATGAACTGAAGTGTATAAGTTATTTCAACTTATCCTTAAATACTTTCCTGAACTTTTCCAGTTTGGGAACAATCACAAACGTGCAATAAGGAGCATTGCCATTCTGGTCATAATAGTTCTGGTGATAATCCTCAGCCTTGTAAAATGCTCCGGCCGGACTTATTTCAGTAACAATTGGTTTATCAAATGCCTTTTCTGAATTAAGTTTGGCTTTGTAGGCTTGGGCAAGCTGTTTCTGCTTTTCATTATGATAAAAAATAGCAGATCGGTACTGCGTTCCCTGGTCGGCGCCCTGTCGGTTAAGCGAGGTAGGATCGTGGCTGGCCCAGAAAGCTTCGAGCAAAGCATCGTAAGTAATTACCGAAGGATCATAAATAATCATGCAGGCTTCGGCATGACCGGTAGCTCCTGTGCAGACTTCTTTATAACTTGGATTTTTAATAGTTCCTCCGGTATACCCCGAAGTTACCGATTGTACTCCTTTAAGTTCCTGAAAAATAGCTTCCACGCACCAGAAGCATCCGGCCGCGAAAGTTGCTGTATCTGTTTTTATTCCTGTAGGTATTACATCCATTTGTTTATCGGTTTTTATAGTGTTGCTTTTGCATCCTGCTACCAGCAGAAAGGCTAAAATGATTAAAGTGATTCGTTGCATGATATTGATTTTCGTGTGAATAGAACAAATGTAAGGTTTATAAGTTCGAAGGAGTTGTTTGGTTTCAGAGTTTCAGAGTTTCAGGGTTTCAGGGTTTCAGGGTTTCAGGGTTTCAGGATCTCAGGCCACTGAGCGGTGGTTAGTGAGCGAAGCCGAACCAAGCCGAAGAGCTTCATATTCTAAAATCTAAACTGGCAGCAAAATTTGTTCTTAAGGGTTCTCCTTCACGGAGTGATGCCATTTAGTTAAGATGACTTTTTTTATTGAACCAAGCAGACACATTAGAAACATCGGTTTTCACATAGTTGTATTACAATATTCTATGTGTTTTTTTATGTGCCCCATGATTCTATACAGTAAATAATACAGAAATTCCTCTCTGATTAAACCAAAACTGCGTCGTATGAGGACTTCCGTCTTCTGTCTCCAGTCTTCCGACCAGTTAAAAATTATTTTTTCTCCATAATTTATACTCGTATTCAAAAACTCACTAATTTTGCAGCAGTTCTTTATACCATCACTTATCAAGAAAGGCTGAGGGAAATGGACCTTTGAAGCCTTGACAACCTGCCCGGTTCTACCCGGACAAGGTGCCACATCCACCCGCCATTGGCGGATAGATAAGATTGGAATTAGTTTTGCGATATCGTACACACTATATCTTCAAAGCTCTTCTGACTTATCGGAAGAGTTTTTTTTATGCTCTCTCCGGTAGACCTTCCGGGTAAGTGATCCTTTAATTGTTAAATCAATAAACGTCACATACCATGAACAAATCCACCCGGATCATCAATTCCATCCCTATCGACGAATTAACCGGTTCTATCTCGGTGCCCATCTACCAGACTGCAACCTATGTGCAGGAAGCGCCCGGCGTTAACAAAGGCTACGACTATGCGCGCACCAACAATCCCACACGTGCCGCATTGGAAAAAATTATCGCGGAGCTCGAAGGCGGCTCACATGGTTTTGCATTTGCATCAGGCCTTGCAGCCATTGATGCAATCCTGAAAACTTTAAAAACAGGTGACGAAATTGTTGCGGTTGATGATATTTATGGCGGAGCTTACCGGCTTTTTACACATATTTACGAGAAATTAGGAATTAAGATGCATTATGTTGACACAACCGATGCTTCAAATGTTCCCAAGTATCTCAATAAGAATACAAAACTGGTGTGGCTCGAATCGCCGACCAATCCAACCCTGAAGATTTCGGATATCAAAACTATTGCCGGGCTTGCCCACGAGGCCGGTGCATTGGTTGTGATCGACAATACGTTTGCCACACCTATTGCTCAGAATCCCCTTGAACTTGGAGCTGATTATGTGATGCACAGCGGCACAAAGTATCTGGGTGGTCACTCGGATCTGCTGGCCGGGCTCGTGGTTGTTAATGATGAAAAACTTGCCGAAGAACTTAAATATATTCAGAATACCTCCGGTGGAGTGCTTGGTCCACAGGATTGCTGGCTTGTGATCCGTGGCATCGAAACCGTTGCCCTGCGCGTGGAGCGGCAATGCGAAAATGCAGCGAAAGTTGCAACCTTCCTGGATTCGCATCCGGATGTGCATCATGTAAATTATCCAGGACTGAAATCGCAAAAAAACCATGAAATCGCAAAAGTTCAGCAAAATGGTTTATTTGGCGGAATGATCTCCTTCTCCCTGAAAAACGATACTGAAGAAGCCGCCCTGGCAATTGTAACTTCCACAAAATATTTCAAACTGGCCGAAAGTCTAGGCGGTGTTAAAAGCCTGCTTTGCCATCCTTCGCAAATGACGCATAAATCAGTTCCCCGCGAAAAACGTCTTTCATCAGGTATAAATGATTCTTTGATTCGCCTCTCGTGTGGCATTGAAGGAGCTGAAGATCTGATTGAAGATTTGAGACAGGCGTTTGAGAAAGTGAAAAGTGAAAAGTGAAAAGTGAAAAGTGAAAAGTGAAAAGTGAAAAGTGAAAAGTACCTATTCTTCCCCACATTACCGCAAATATGGAGTTTGCAGCCTTCTCCTTAAGGAGAAGGTGTCAGCCTCAGGCGGACGGATGAGGTGAAAAGGTGCTGAAAGTTGAATAATGAATAATGAATAATGAATAATGAATAATGATGAGGACATATAAATCGGGAAATCGGAGTAAACGCGAGGGATGAAAGAATCATAGAGGTATGAAACAAATAAACTTATCTGTTGTTACTAACTGACTCCTTACGCCTTATACCTTACTTCTTACTTCTTGCTTCCAACTTCCGTCTTCGGATTTCCGACTTTTATAAAAAAGAATAAATATCTAACCCAAACAAAAATGACAAAAGACAAAAAGCTTATCATAGGATTATTCGGATTTGGTGTGGTAGGAGAGGGGATCTACCGTGTACTGAAGCAAACACCCACCCTTCAGGCCGAAATCAAGAGGATATGCATCAAGCATCCCGATAAAAAACGTAATGCTCCCTCTGAATTGTTTACCACCGATGCGGATCTTTTGCTGAACGATCCCGAAATCAATGTGGTAGTCGAGCTAATTGATGATGCCGAAGCAGCCTGGCATATAGTTTCAACTTCGCTTGGAAGCGGAAAACTGGTAGTTAGCGCCAACAAGAAAATGATAGCCGCTCATCTGGATGCTTTACTCAAATTGCAGAATGATAACAAAACATCCTTCCTGTACGAGGCGGCTGTTTGTGGCAGTATCCCTGTAATCCGTAACCTGGAGGAGTATTATGATAACGATATGCTTAACTCGGTTACAGGTATTATAAACGGAAGCACCAATTACATCCTCACCCGCATGAATGAGGATGGAATGCCGTACGGCGAAGCTCTTAAACTCGCCCAGCAACTTGGTTTTGCCGAAACCGATCCTGCGCTCGACGTGGAGGGAACCGATGCTGCCAATAAGCTCACTATCATACTGACTCATGCATACGGTATAGTTTCGGATCCCGGCGACATTATGTGCAAAGGAATTACCCAGCTTCATCCTGCAGACAGTGTTTACGCCAAGGAAAAAGGCTATAGTATAAAGCTCATTGCCCGCGCCCGCCGGGTTAATCAAACTGATGTGGCTGCCTATGTTCTGCCTACATTTGTGGGACCACGGAGCCAGCTTTTCAATGTGAGGTACGAGTTTAACGGCGTAATAATCGGAACACGGCTGGCAGACGAGCAGTTTATTTACGGAAAAGGCGCGGGACGTTATCCAACATCTTCGGCTGTGCTCAGCGATATTGCCGCTCTGCGTTATGGCTATAAATACGAATATAAAAAATTACATACCGGTGTTGATTACCGTATTTCGGATGATCATGTGCTGCGTATTTATGTGAGCTGCGAAAATATGGCAGATATCGATCGCCGTGATTTTATTGCAGTCGACGAAACCTATATCAGCCAGAACCGTAAATACATTACAGGTACAATACGTTTCGATAAGCTTCGCAGCGCTGCCTGGATAAATAACCGGGCCAATTCGGTTATCGTTTTCGAGGAGTCGGGTATAGCGGCTGATAAGGACCTGAAAGAACTCGAGTAGAAAATTCAATAATCGATTTTATAAATCCTCTGCAGGTAGTCAGGGGATTTTTTTTGCAGGAATACTACTTAATTTCAGAACTCCTGACTGGTTCTTCATGATCAATCAATTGTGAAAATGCAGAAGCAAATTGAATGTGCGGAATTTTCGGATGAATAAATTAGCAAGCATGTTTGCGAATTCATTTTTTATAATAGGCGGAGAATTAATTCATTATTTTCATGTACACCTATGGATTTGAAGGAGAGAACCGGAAAATATTTCGATGCACTGCACCTTTGTAATCATTTGATATTCTAAACTATAAATATTTCGCCGCTCTGCGGCTTTTAAGTAAAAGTCATTGTGAAAACCAGGTGCAGCGCACCGGAATATTTATAGCAGAGTAATAAAGGATTCCCGAAAAGGTGCAGCGCACCGAAGTATGGATTGCCATTTAAAAATGACATATAAAAATTGCGTTTTCACTTTGCGGGAAGTCAGTATTTCTGAATTTATACAGCCCATGGTTTATGATGTCAAATATAATCAATCAGTTTTGGCAAAATAATCAGATATTTGCACAAAAGAATCAGCATGGTTAAGATATCGGCAGTAATTATAACCTTTAACGAGGAAAGAAACATTGTAAGGTGCCTTGAATCGCTGGCTGGTATTGCAGATGAAATAGTTGTTGTTGATTCTTTTTCGACGGATGCTACCGAAAGTCTTTGCCTCCCGTTCGGAGTCCGTTTCATAAAGCATCCCTTCGAAGGGCACATTCAACAAAAATCCTGGGCAGCAGAACAGGCAGCAAACGACTATATCCTTTCACTTGATGCTGATGAAGCACTCTCGGAAAAGCTAAGAAAATCTATTTTTGAAATTAAGAATAACTGGCAGGCTGACGGCTATTCTTTCAGTCGTTTAAATAATTATATTGGTCACTGGATAAAACACAGCGGATGGTATCCTGATGTGAAGCTTCGCTTATGGAACAGGCGCAAAGGCAACTGGGGTGGAAACAATCCTCATGATAAGATAATTATGCAGCCTGACAGCAGGATTCGCAGAATAGAAGGTGACTTGCTTCATTATTCCTATTTTTCAGTTCATCAGCACCTGAATCAGATAAATAAATTTACTGATATTTCTTCGCAGGAAGCAGTAGCCCGGGGTAAAAAGTCTTCGTTGTTTATGGCCATACTGAAAGGGATATGGAAATTTAAACGCGATTATATTTTTAAGCTTGGATTCCTGGATGGCAGCGCCGGATTTGTTGTGTGTTACCTCTCGGCGCACACTGCTTTTATCAAGTACTTAAAAATGCGGGAACTGAAAAAAGCCGGCAAATAATTCTTCTCCTTTCGTTACAGGAATTCGAAAAAAAAGCAGGACATTTTAGTCCTGCTTTTTTAAATCCGGTCTTAACCGGGAAATTACTTCAATTCGAAAAAGTCGTCCTTAAGTTTTGTATTCAGCTTAACTGCCGAAACAATAAAACTAATGGTCTGTGGTCCCATATTCTGGGTCATAAGATGTGGAAACATAATACCATCAACCGCTTTATAGTCGCCGTATTCAGTAACTTGTTCCTTGTTTTCAGCGCGAATCTTCAAACAAGTCTGAACATTGTAATATTCGGTTTCTTTCCTGTCGCCTTTAGTGATCTGAACCTTGTATAATTGTTTCTGATCTTTCTGCTCTTCGATACCAAGCAATTGAGTTGTGTAGCCCAAAGAAGCATAATACAATTCCGGGAAAATCATCGAAGCTTCCTTCATGCCTGCCAGTTCATCGCCTTCAATGGCTTTGGTTTCGCCACTCATAGGCGATGATGAAACACCCTTCCCTGCGTTATAAACCTGTTTGGCAAATACCATGGCGCCCGAGCCAACCTGCATCAGCATTTTATCTGGAGCTTTGAAATACATATCCATTGTTATAGGCATATTCTGCATGGTAGCGCCTGAATTAATAGTTACGTCTTTTATCTTTTTAAGATTTTTGGCGCCACCGATCGCTGCGATATATTTGGCAATAACCTGGTCGCCTGTAACACCAGCCGGAGCTGGTTTCAGCTTTTTATTGGGATCATAGATATTGCCTTCCACATCATAATAAACTATTTCGCCACTTTTGGCAAATTTCTTTAGTTTTGGAGCTAGGTCCTCGGCTTTTCCAACAACGATAAGGTAAGAGTTATCGGGTCGTATGTATTTCTGAGCGGTAAGCTGAACCTCAGCCGGAGTTATGGCTGCCAGCCTCGTAAGATAAGTTGAATAATAATCCTTTGGCAGGTTATACATAGCGGTATTAATGGCAAAGCTGGCTACTGTTGCAGGACTTTCGAGCGAGCGGCCAAAGCTGCCCATCATGTAATTCCGAATCATATTAAGTTCAGCATCAGGCACAACTTCGTTACGTAAACGATTCATTTCCGCAAGGATTTCAGTAAATGAGCTGTCGGTAACAGCGTTACGGACTTCGGCTGAAGCGTTGAATTTTCCGATCAGCTTATCCGATTGAAGGCTTGAATAAGCTCCGTAAGTCCAGCCATGTTTCTCGCGCAGATTGTTGAAAAGCCTTGAAGTTCCTCCACCCAATATGCTATTAGTAAGTTTAACTTTAAGATCATCAGCCGAACCGGGTTTCAAATCAACCGGGTAAGTCACATTTATTGTTGACTGAACGGCAGCAGGCCTGTCAATCATTGCGACTGTAGTTTTTGCAGGAGCTTTTGGCGTCGGATAGCTAAATTTTGGAACATCTCCACGCTGCCAGCTTCCGAAATATTTTTCTACCAGCGGTTTTGCCTGATCCAGCGTAATATCACCCACTATTGCGAGGTATGCAATGTTAGGTTTGAAATAAGTTTTATAGAACTCAGTGCATTTTTCAAGTGTGATTTTTTTAGCGGATTCTTCCGACATGTTTTCACCATAAGGATGATTACTTCCGTAAACAATAACTGAACTCACACGTGCCGAAATAGATTTTGGATCATTTTTTTCAGCTTCGAGTCCCGATAAAGCCTGGGTGCGGATTTTTTCCAGTTCCACCGCTTTGAAATCAGCATTAAGCAGAACATCCGACATGATAGCCACCAATTCTTCATTATGCCTTGTAAGGCAACTGGCAGAAATACCGTTGGATGAAGTATTAAGGCTGGCACCCAGCATATCTACCTGTTCATCAATCTGGTCCTTAGTGCGGGTTTTAGTACCTGTGCGCATCAGCTGACCGCTGAAATCAGTATATCCATCCATTTCACCTTCAAAAATCGGATCGTAATCCAATACCAGTGAGTATGACAGCCGAGGGATTTTATGGTTTTCGACAACAAAAACTTTAAGCCCGTTAGGCAATTCAAACGATTGGTAATCGCCGATTTTGATAGTAGGTGCCGGTCCAGCCTGCGGACGGATGCTGCGGTCAACAACTTCCTTAACAACAGCTGGTGCTACCGGTTTTACGGATTTTCCTTTTTTTACCTGTGCAGCAAGCGGAAGTGTAATAACTAGAGCTGCTATAATTGATATAAATTTGTTTTTCATAATTTGGCTCCTCCTTTAGTTTTTTACGGTTGGTTTGGGTAGATAAGTCAGAACCACTCTGTTGGTAGGGATAAGATATTTTTGTGCTACGCGCTGAAGATCGGCAGGAGTAACTTTCATATAGCGATCTATTTCGGTATTGATAAGGTCTGTATCTTTAAAAAATACATGGTAAGTTGCAAGATTTTCAGCGATGCCGGCCATGGTACTGTTGCCTGTCACAAAATCATTTTCAACCTTATTGCGAAGCTTCTGGAATTCAGCATCAGGAACAATTGTAGTTTTTACTTTATCAATTTCTTCATCCATTGCTTTTTGAAGGTCAGCGGGTTGAACGCCTCTGTTTACTATTCCCAGAACCAGGAATAGGGAAGGATCTTCGAGCGGAAGAGGAACCGCCTGCACGGCAATTGCTTTTTGCTGCTGATCTACAATCGATTTATACATACGTGAGCTTTGCCCGTCGGTAAGCAAGGTTGTAAGCATCGAAAGCGCATATGAATCGGGACTTCCCTGGGCAGGAATGTGATATGACATAACAACAGCCGGAAGCTGTATATTGTCATATACTGTGTCGCGTACTTCGGCGGTCTTTTCAGGTTCAACAACGGTTGGCCAGTTCATAGGTTTGGTACCGCGGGGAATATCGCCGAAGTATTTATCTATCATTTTCTTTGCACTTTCAATGTCGAGGTCACCGGCAATTGATATGGTTGCATTGTTTGGCACATAATAAGTACTGTGGAAATCAATAAATTCCTGCAAAGTTGCCTTGTTCAGATCTTCGGGGTATCCGATCATTAACCATTTATATGGATGAACTTTGTAGGCATTCTCCATGGTTTTTTCCAGGATTGAACCATAAGGCCTGTTGTCGAATACTTGCTTACGCTCCTCTTTCACTACTGACCGCTGGGTTTCAACTCCTATACTATCCATGCGGAGGTGAACCAGTCTTTCCGATTCGAGCCACAGTCCAAGTTCAAGTTGGTTACTTGGAAGCAGTTCGAAAAAATAAGTCCGGTCCTGCGAAGTGTTGGCATTGAGTGTGCCACCTGCATTCTGAACAATTTTAAAATACTCCCCGCGTGGAATGTTTGGTGATCCTTCGAACATCAGATGCTCAAAGAAGTGTGCAAAACCAGTACGTCCAGGCACTTCATTTTTCGAGCCAACATGATACATAATAGATACGGCAACAATCGGGGTTGAGTTATCCTGGTGCAGGATCACATGCAAGCCGTTTGGCAGATCGTATTCAGTAAACTTGATGTTGCCATGCTGGGCCATCAATCCCACAAAAGGGAATACGACAAGCAACAAAATTAATAATCTGATTTTCATAAATTGTTTGTTAGGTTAATAAATGGATTGTTAGATGAATAAATTGATTATAAGGTTTTTGATAGCGAATCAAGTGAAAAGAGATTTGACAAAAGGATTTAACCGATATCAATGCAATAATTGTTACAAAAGTATAGAAAGATTTTAATTATGTCAAATTCCTTTTAAAGCCCATTACTTGGTTTCAGGGGTTTGTTTTAATAATGCGGATATTTCATCAAGAAGAGCCTCCGCTTTTATCGGTTTTGACAGATAGGCATCAAAATTTTCGTCTGTTATCTGTTGATTATCTTTTAAAAGTGTATAATCGGTAAGTGCGATTACGGGTATTTTGTTTTCGGTCGTTTTAATAAGACTTTTAAGTTCAAAACTGCGGGTAAAAGGTAATTTTAAATCGATGAGAACAACACATTTCCTGGCCAAACAAACCGTCTTAATCTGGTCGAAGGTATCTTTTTCACTTATCGTTTGCTTCAATTTGGCACCAAACGGATTAAGCGTTTTGCTAACAAATTCAAACGTATCAGCATCATCCGTAAACATCAGTATAAGGGTGTTCTTAAGGAAATTCTTTTTAAATATATTCTTTTCCCCATCAGGCTGAGTGTTTAAAACACTCAATGGCAAAATAAAATAAAATTCTGATCCTTTATTAATTTCCGACTCAACACCTATGATTCCACCCATCAGTTCAACCAGCCGTTTGGAACTAGTGAGTCCTATTCCTGCGCCGCCGTAAAGAATATCAGGATTATCTTCAATTTTATAAAAGGGATTAAAAATTTTGTCGGTCTGCGCCTGATCAATTCCTATGCCGGTATCGGATACAAAAAACCGGACTGAATCCTGAATCATTGTGTACCCGAATCTGATTTCTCCCTTTTCGGTAAATTTATACGCATTATTAAGCAAATTATTGAAAATCTGACGGAAACGTTCTTTGTCTGCACTGATTTCCAGACCTTCGTGCCGGGATTTATTAATGAATTCGAATTTAACTTGTTTGGTATTACTGCCCTGGAAATGCGTATCAAGTTGGTTTAAAACTTCATTAACATTAAATGTGGACTTTGATAACACCAGTTGGTTAGTTTCTATTTTTGACACATCAAGAATCTCATTCAGGATTGTACAGAGGGAATCCGTATTATTATTTATCAGCCTGATATAACTCGATTTTTCCTTGTCTTCAAGCTCATTGTCATCCAATAGTGCTGTAAATCCGGAGATTATATTTAGTGGGGTTCGTATTTCGTGGCTGATATTATTCAGAAATGATGATTTTAACCTATCCGATTCTTCGGCTTTGTTTTTCGCAATTAATAATGCTTTTGTCCGCTCATCAACAATATCTTCCAGGTAATTCCGATACTTTTCAAGTTCATTGTTCTGAGTTAAAATTTTATCCTGTTTTTCTTCAAGCAAAGCATTTTTATTCGATATTTCGAGTGTGCGTTCCTGAACCTTCAATTCAAGCATCCGTTTTTCAATCAAATGACGATAATCACGCCGACGAATGTAAAAAATGAATGAAAAAATCAGTAAAAGAGCTAAAGTAACAACAAACCACCATTGTTTCCAAATAGGCTTTTTGATAATGATCTGAAGGGTTAACGGCATTTTTGTTTTAACACCATCTCCATTAATTGCCCATAAATTTAAAGTATAAACCCCATCAGTTAAATGGGGAAATGTAATGCTTCGGGTCTTCGTATTTACAACTGCATCGTCATACCCTTCCAGCTGGTATTGGTAATTCACCAGTGCAGGATCCGTAAGGTTTATGCCTATAAATTCAATTTTGATTTTATAATTTCCCGGCGAAAGGGTTAGTTGCTCTGAATAATCAACCTCATTATCGTTTACTTTACATGACGTTATATTTAAAACCGGGGCTATTAATTCCTGGTTATCCAAAGCCGGGTCGAAAACCAGCAATCCTTCGTTGGTGCCAAACCATATCCTGTTTTTATCATCTTTCCAAACGGCATTCGGATTAAACTCGCAACTGCTTTTAATTCCATCGTTTTGCTGAATGGGCTTTATAAAATTATCGCTTGTTCGTATTTTGCTCAATCCACCGCGGTGACTTACCCAAATATTTTCAGTGTTATCAATCATAAGAGAATAACAATAGTCGGAAAAAAGGCCATCCTTAGTGGTGAGGTTTGTTACCGAGTGTGTGGTATTCTTAAAAATGCCATTTCCATTTGATCCAACCCAGATAGTTGAATCGTTCTCGCTAATCATTGGTCCTAAAGCAGAAATCCCTTTTTCGGAGGCAATAAAATCTTTGCTTAGCGTTTCGTTTTGTAGATAAACCAGGATATTGCTGAGTGTTGAAATCCACAACCGGCCTTTGGAATCGAGAAGTAACTGATTTACAAAGTTATGCGGCAGCTCTCCATTATCCATGGTGTACCAACGCATTGCTCCGGAACTGGTTTTAATATTGCAAACTCCTTTCCTGGTGCCTATCCAAACCTGGTCGGAGGTTGCTGCGACTGTTGTAACTGAGTTTTCGAGTGCTCCTTTTGAAATGGATACAGGAATTATTTTTTCCTGATCAACCCTCATCCTGAAAATTCCGTTGCTTTCGGTGCCGATCCATAATTCATTGCTTCCGGATGCGGCAATTGCCGTAATTTTATCTTTCGGTAAGCCTGATCCTGAAGAATAAAATTTCAGGATTTCTCCTGTTGACTGGTTCAGTTTAAGCAATCCTTTATCAGTGCCCAACCACCTGTAATTATTAAGGAAACAGATTGAATATATATCATTTCCATAGCGGGATTTATCAAATGTGTACGATGCAAAAGCTTTCCTGGTTATTTGAGTCAATCCTGATCCGTAATTGCCACTCCAGATGTTTCCTTCCCTGTCTTCGAAGGCGGTTTTTACATCGTCGGTCGTTGATCCGGTTGATTTATTAAATAAGGTAGCAACTCTGAAATGGCTTTTGCCGATATTTTCAAGTTTTATAAGTCCAGTGCCAAAAGTGCTTATCCATAAATTGGATTTACTGTCTTCGAGTATTCGTTGAACTCCTGTAATGTTTAAGCCTAAATCAAGTTTTGATATTATAAATTGCTTGCCCAAGCGGCTGAGTTGAAAAATACCTTCGTTTTCGGTTGCGATATAAAACACTGAACCATTATTTGATTTAATGATATCCTGTATTTTAGAATCTGGTATTTCGCTCAGCTGACGAATAATTTCAATTTTGCCCGATGTATTCAAATGGCAATAATCTAATCCGTTCACTGATCCGATAAGAAGTTCATCTTCAGCCAGAAATTGAAAACTGGTAACAGGAATATGATCGGTTGAAACATTTTTTTGACTATCACCCGGTTTCGAATCTAGTTTTATCAGACCATTCGAATTTGTGCCGGCCCAAATTTCACCTGCCGGACTTTTTTCAATATCTGTAATACTCGAATTCAGTCCTCCGGTTATCACCGGCTTAAATACTTTTCCATTGTAATGTGTAATCCTTCCATTCATATGGCCAAACCACAGATCTCCTTCATTTTTGAAACTGCATGTGATAAAATTGTCAGCCAGCGAGTCGTTGGTTGTAAAGGTTTTAAAAGTAAAGCCATCGTACCTCGATAATCCGTTGCCGGTTCCTATCCAGAGGTAACCTTTGTTATCCTGAATTAACGAATATACATAAGGTTGTGCCAGCCCATCGGGAAATTCGCGTAAATTATACTGTTGCGGCTTTGCCTGGAGCGAAATACAAAAAACAAACAAACTCAGGATCAATCTGTGATTTCTTTTCAGTAAACGAGTATATCCAGTTGAATTGTTTCCCATTACTTAATTGTTTTCATGCGTATTTTGGGTTTGTAAATAGGAACACCCCCAATTGGTAGAACATAGAAAGGCAAAGAAAGTCCGTATTGATTGCGGACCATAACAACTACATTGTTATTTAAAACTTTCAGAGTTTTATTTTTTATAAACTGTACCTCAATACTTGTGTTTTTTTCATCTTCGACGATTGGGAATTTATTTTTTAGCCAATTGTTTTCGCCCGAAATATCACAATTTAGACCATTTTTAGCGAGCGAAATCACTTTGATCTGACCGTCGTTATCCCAATCAAAATTGGAGATTTCGATGGAGATGGTCTTTTCATCAACATAAGGATAAATCTGGCAAACCTGGTTTTGGTCATTTGGAAGCCGGAGGTGGTATTTATAGGTAAAGAAGTTACCCCCTTCAACCGGAATGTTTTTATCAGGACTTGTACTTAAGAAATAGCGGTAAAGGTTACCGTCATCGCCCGAAACTCCCTGAGCAATAATTTTAAAAATGCGGCCGCCTAATTTTTCAACAAATTCCCCTTCAGAAGGATTTAAAGGTCCGAAGGTATAATAAGTTTTATCGTATTTAGGTTCATTTCCGAAAATCTGTGATCCTAATAAATTACCGCTTTTATAATTTCCAACCGGTGAAGTATTCTGCGCATCCTTGTCGGACCAGCAGCCATGTCCGCCATAAATCGAGAATCTGACTTCAGTATTAAAATCACCTTTTGCTTCATCCAAATCACCACCAGTTCCGGGATCGTAAATACGAAGGTATATTGGTTTGATTTGTGAAATGGGAACTTTGAAGAAAAAGATCTGGCAGAAATCATCATCACCCCACGAGGATTTAGAATCGGCACCGAAAGTTACCAGGTAAGGAATATTTTCTTCGGCTGAAGGAGCAGACTGGGAAAAGCCGGTTGCAACTACAAACAGAATAAATAATATGGTTAAAAAATGCCTTAACATTGCTTTCCTTAGTTGTTGTTACTCAACAGTATAAATTCAATCCTTTTATCCCGGTTGTTTGCTGCTTTATCATTTTCCTCAACGGGCCTTGATTCACCGTATCCTTTGCAATGTATTTTCGCTGCCGGTATTCCGTTTTTTATAAAATACGAATTTACATCTTGAGCCCATTTCTCAGATAAATCAAGGTTATTTCCTGATTTTCCCTTGTCGTCAGTGTGAACAGCGACTTCAAGTTTCAAATCAGGATTTTCGTTCAACACCTTGATAAACTTATCTAACACCGGGTAAGATGCCTTATCAATTCCCTTTTCCTGCGTTACAATAGTGCCACCTATTGTTTTATATAAGTTAATATCGATTTTACTCTTTTGTAACTCCGAAAGATTGTCCATCAGGTAAATTTTTATTGCTAGAGCATTTGATTCGTTTATTGCCGGACTTATTGCAACGGATTTGTCTGGTTTAATTACTTCTTTTGAATTATTCATTGCCAGTTCCAGGAAATCGGTATAAATTTTGATTTCCTTGCAAAAACAAATTTTAGTGTCATTTCCAATGCTGTCTTTATCACCTATTAACCCTAACTGAACGTTGAAATCTCCTTTCTTATCAAAGATTTTCTTTGCAAGCGGTCCTCTTATATTAAATCCATCACCAAAGTTCCACATATAATCAGCGATTCTGAAACCAGGAGGATCGGCTTTTGTCCCGTCGAATACTATGACTTCGTTTATAACGCCTAAATCAGGAGATTTAATATGTGCCTTATTAATTTCTTCCAGATCAAATTTATATATAGTTCTGCTCTGCACCGAGTCGTGCAGTGAATCAATAAGGTTGAGTGTAACCTCATAATTTCCCGGGCCAGGGAAACAGTATGGAACTTCGGGGCCGTATTTTTTTATTCCATTGCCGAAATCCCATTCATAAATAACAGGAATACTGTCATTTGCCTTTTGAAATTCATCATAAAACAAATAGCAATAGTTGGTTTTGACCAGGGTGTCACAAACCGGGAATTGAACAAGCCCGGCTGTAAACCGGTAAATATCATCCGTTTTTCGCCGGTTCGACGAAAAGAAACCGTTCCTGAAATTATCATCTGTTACCAATCCGAAATCATCGTATGGAGAATTGATGTCGGAGTCGAGATGGATCGGGCTGATCCATTTTCCATTCACTTCCATTGAATAATACAAATCCTTTCCGCCTAAGCCTTCGTGCCCATCGGAAGCAAAAAATAATTTTCCTGATTTAGTTGCAAAAGGAAACGATTCATTCTTTGATGTATTGATGGCTGGCCCCATGTTAACGGGCTTAGTCCAGTTTCCATCATGTAAATCGCTATAGTACAGATCGGTGCCACCAAAACCACCGGGCATATCCGATGCAAAATATAACCTATTGCCATTAGGTGTTATTGCAGGTGTAACAAAGGAAAACAATGGATCATCGAAAGTAAATGGCTTTATGTTTGTCCATTTTCCGTTTACAAATTCAGCCGAATAGATGCCCAGTTTATTCGAAGCATCAGCATTGTTATTTAAATGATGACTTATGTCGTTATTCCTGCAAAAGTAAATCGTATTACCAGTTTCATCAAATGAAACCGGCCCATCGTTCATATTTGTAGTTAATTCATTTGCAAATAATTTAATTCCCGACCAGCTGTTGCTGTCCTTTTGAACAACACAGAAAATATTAAAAAGGTTTTTTTGATCCGACTGATAATTAACCACGGAGTTGTTACGGCGGTTGGAGCAAAATACAATTTCGTTTTTATAATAAACAGGCGAAAATTCATCGTAAATGGATGAACTGAAAGGAGACAGGGATACATCGAAACTCTTTGTTTGCGCATAAATGCTGATATCACACAACATTAACAGCACAAATAATATGTTCCCGGCCTTTTTTATAAATGATAAATCCTTCATTTAAGCAAAATCTGAATTTGAATATTGGGTTAAAATTGTCTTGGCCCGGCAACCTGGGTATTATAATTGAAAACATAATTAAGCATAAATCCCTGGCTGCTGTATTGATAGGATACTTTCTGCCCAACCAAAAAATCGCGTGAATAAGCGATACGTAATTGCTTATTAAGTTGATACTGAAGCATTACAATTAAACTTTTATTGCTTTGGTAACCAGCGCCTACCCAAATTTTGTCTTTAAAAATCAGATGAGTGGTTATATCAGCTTCCGAAGCACTCGCTTGATGGTATTTTAACAACAGTGATGGGAGAATTTTAATGTCTTCTCCTAAATTCATCAGGTAGCCGGTGTTGAGAAAGTAGTCATAATCAGCAAAGTTGTTATTGGCTCTGTATTTGCCTTTGGACGTGTCGAACTTATAGGTTAGTAATAAAGGCACTGAAATTCCGACAAAATATCTCTTTGTTGAGTAATATATTCCTGTGCTGAAATTTGGCAACGCCCCGGTTGAGAAATCCTGGGTGAGTTCTACATCACCTTCGTCAACGGCCGCCAATTTAGACCAGTTCGTTGAGTTTAGTGACACCCCAAATCCTAATCCCAGCGAAAGTTTACCTTTGCCCAGATCCATACGGTAAGCGTAATTACCAATAATGTTGGTTTCGGTAGTTACTCCGATTTTATCGTTTGTAATAGAGAGTCCAAGCCCGATTTTCTCCTTTTTAAGCGGAGTATGGATGGAAAGAGAGATTGTTTTTGGCGATCCTATAAATTCAGTCAGGTAGTTGCGATAGTAAACATTTGCACTTAAAGCTTCCTGGCTTCCGGCATAGGCAGGATTAATTGCGAGTGCGTCATGCACAAAATTGTCGGTCATGAAGTTTTGCTGCCCGAATACTAAAAATGGGCTTAGAAAGATAAGAAAGCTGACAAGTAACCGCATCGTTTTATCTTTTAATGAC
>JBBRYZ010000048.1:0-26804 GCA_038237165.1 Bacteroidales bacterium
AATTACTGAAATGAGGATTGTTTTCATGTTGCTGTTTTTAAATTTGAATGAATAATTTTGATGATGAATCGGCAATAATTACCTTATCGTTACTTGGCAATAAAACATTCTGAATTTAACATGATCCTATTCTTATTTAACTGAAATCCGGCTATTTTGTTTAGTGGCTTTCTAATATGAAATTGTAGTGTGTATTGATTTTGTATCAGATTTTACCTGATTTCGGATTTTTTATCTTATCAGTATGCACAACAGCACAGTTTTGAAGTTTAACTCTTTACCAATACCTTTGAAGTGAGAGGATACGATCCTGATAGCCATTGGGATCAATAATCTGGTAACCCATCTTATTTTATAAGCTTTGTGCCTGTATCACATCCACAAATATAATAAATTTATAAATATGATGTGAATAGACAAATTTTCGATCCGGCAAATATTAATTTCAAAAAAAAGTCCTGCCGTTAGCAGGACTGATGATATAGAGAAATGTTTTCGGATTAAATCCCGGAAACATTATTCGTTTAAAAGTGGTAGTTCATCAATTGCTCCGGAACTCGTAGTTGCAAACCTGACGACATCAAAACGCAGGTAGTCAAAATTATTCACCGGAGTTTCGGAAACCTCACCCGAACTGTTTCCTGAGTAACTATTTGCATCGAAACGCAGGTAATTGTAATTATCAGATGCCGGCAGTTCAATGATCTCTGAATTGTTTGCATCAACGAAGGTATTTAGATTAAAACGCAGATAATCAAATTCATTTACGGGCAATACAAGGCATTCTGCCGATTCATCAATAGTGAACTTGTTTACATCGAAGAGTAGGTATTCAAACTCATTAATAACAGGGAGTTCCGACGTTACATGTGAGTTTGAATTAATATAGTTATCAACATCAAAACGCAGGTAATCAAATGAATTGGAAGGTACTTCCCCGATTTCGTAATTGCTTGTATATTTATTTGCATCGAAACGAAGGTAGTTAAAATCAAAATCATCGGACGATGAGGTAACTGATCCGGAAGTTTCATTATTAAGCGGACTTATATTCTTCGATAAATCACCGGTGTAAATTGTAGCTGTATTTGCGATTGAAGCAAATGACATGAACAAAGCAAAGCTAATTGCGGATAGTGTTGTAAAGAAAACATTTGTTTTCATCATTTTATATTTTTTCTCCTTCGAGATGTTTGGCAATTTTCTTAGTTGAGGTCTGTATGTAAAACGTTTTTAAAATCAAAAAGTTACATTAATTTGTTAAGAAACTATTAAGAAGCTAAAAACGTGTTGTTATTAAAACGATACAAAGATATACCCGCTTTAAAAGGTAGTAAAACAGTAATCGGCGAACGACCGGATTCTCCCGATGAATAGTGAAAAGAGATTGACGAATGCCCGGTGTGAGGTTTACTGGTTAGTAATCTAAACTCATATAGTTGAAAATATTCTTTTAACGTCTTTTAAATCTTTATAATATTTTTTCGAATTGCAATCGATTGCTTAATTATTAGCTGTCTAAATTTTGTAAACTATTGAATGTCAATAATTTTATAATTAACTTTGCGTAAAAAATATGAAATAAAATTACTCCTTATGAACAGAATTACCCTCTTTCTTTTTTTGCTGGTATTGATTTCTTTCGTTAAAACCATGAAAGCACAGGCTCCTGTGCAATGCCAGGATGTGATGTTGCAGGCTTTCTACTGGGATTCGTATGCCGATAGTAAATGGACAAACCTAAATTCTAAAGTTGGTGAAATTGCGCCTAACTTTAGCCTTGTATGGCTTCCACCCAGCGGAAACTGTCAGAGTTCAACCAGCATGGGTTATGCTCCCATTTGGTGGTTCGATCAGAATAGCGCTTTCGGAACTCAAACTGAACTGAAAGCACTAATTTTATCACTCAAAGCTAATGGTGCCAAGGCTATAGCTGATGTGGTGGTGAATCACCGTAACGGCGTTTCGAACTGGACCGATTTCCCGTCGGAAACCTATAATGGGGTTACCTATTTAATGGGTCCTGCCCAGATTTGCAGTACGGATGAAGTAAAGGATCAACCAAGTCAGGCAATGCCTACTGGTGCGCCTGATACCGGCGAAGATTTTAATGGAGCCCGCGATCTTGATCATACAAGCTCAATCGTGCGTGATGCCATTAAAGGATATATGCAATTCCTGAAAAATGATATAGGTTATTCCGGCTGGCGTTACGATATGACCAAAGGATTTAGCGCTTCGTATATAAATGAATACAACGCTGCCGCAGGAAATTATTTTTCGGTGGGAGAATATTTCGATGGCAGTTACGATCTGTGTAAAACCTGGTTATATAATTGCAGTACAAATAACTTTCCTACTTCTACTACTTTCGATTTTCCTCTGAAATTTAAGTTGAATGCTGCCATGTGGAATGGGGGTATGGATTTGACACAATTAGTCTGGTTGGCTGATGGCACAACACAACAACCTGCAGGATTAATACATCATTCAAGTTCAAAACGATATGCTGTTACTTTCGTTGATAACCATGATACTTATCGTGATAACAATAAATTCAACGGGAATGTACTTGCAGCCTATGCCTTTCTGATGGGTTCACCGGGTGTTCCCTGTGTGTTTCTG
The DNA here is from genome assembly GCA_038237165.1 of Bacteroidales bacterium. Classification (GTDB taxonomy): domain Bacteria; phylum Bacteroidota; class Bacteroidia; order Bacteroidales; family UBA4417; genus UBA4417. The sequence continues at coordinate 2,626 of JBBRYZ010000048.1, forward strand.
AAACATTGGAATGATAATAAAGCTGCTATTTCAGCCATGATTGCTGCACGTAAAGCTATAAAACTTCACAGCGAAAGTGCAATTACAGTGAATCAGTCTGCTTCCAATTTGTATGTAGCAACTGCCACCGGACTGAATGGCACTTTAATTGTAAAAATAGGAAGCGGAAGTTATTCGGCTCCATCAGATTACACTTTGGCCACCTCGGGAACTGACTATGCCATCTGGACAAAGACGATCAATAATGTTGCCCCTTCGTTAATTGTAAGTCCTTCGGGAGGAACGTATTATTCAGCGCAAACAGTAACTCTGTCGACCAGCGGCGGTGTATCAATATATTACACAACCAATAATACTGCGCCTACCAATGCTTCAACTCTTTATACCATTCCATTAACAATTTCCGGCTCACAAACTTTAAGGGCAAAAGCATACAACCCTGCAACTCAGATGTATTCTTTCGAAGCATTTAACAACTACACCATTTTAACGCTGCCACCTCCTATAAAGATCCGTTTCAAAGTTCCTGCCGGCTGGGCCGCTTGCAACGCATGCTGCTGGGTGGGTTCCACACCTATCACTGCCATTTGGCCAGGTAATGCAATGACTCTTGATTCCGATGGTTACTATTCTTATACTGTTGCAGGATTCACTTCTCTGCCGATCGGAGTTGTTTTTAATAATGGTGTAGGAACGTCGCCTCCGCAAACTGTCAATTTAAGTGCTTCAACTAACATGTGCTGGGATGCAGGAGCTTTTGTTAATGGTAAATACACAGCAACCGAAGCTGTATGCGTTACTACAGGTATTGATAATCCAACCGTTGCCAATTGGAAAATTTATCCGAATCCCACACATGATATAGTAAATTTATTCGGGTCATCTGATGTTGAGAAAATAACAGTTACATCTGCAATGGGCCAACAATTGCCGGTTAAGAAATTACTCACCTCCGGCTCCTGCCGCATTGATTTATCAGGTTATCCATCAGGAGTTTATTACTTCTCTTTCTCCGGGCCAAGCGGAAACAGAATTACAAAGGCTGTAATGAAATACTAAACTACAAAAGTAAAGATGAGAATCAAAAAAAGCAGTCGGAAGGCTGCTTTTATTATTCCAGTAAAATTAGAAGACGGATTTTAATAATGGGAAATCTGGTTTTACTCAGTTGACAAATACTTTAAACAAAACACCTGGTATAAAAGCAAATTGCTTCCAGTTTTGTTAAAATTATATCTTTGTTGAATGAAGATCGTTTTCTGTTGCTAGCTGGTAAAGCATTAAAATTTATTGCGTTCTTAAAATGATCTGAACAAACCATGAAGGATTTGGTTTCGAATATAGCTCAACATAAATAACACTAATTTTTTTCAACTTTTATGCATAAATTATTTCTGCTTACTCTCTTTGCTTCCATGCTGCTTTCATGGAATGGTATGATAGCCCAATCGTTTATCACTCCCGACGATCATTTGATCAATGGCTATGCTAACAAAATATCAGGGCTTGACTTCGAATATACTTCCTGTATTCCAGGTTTGCGCGAAAGTATGCTGCTTCGTGCCACCAACGGTAATGATTTCATGGAATGGGAAACCGATCCTGCTCCATCGGGCATAAAACAGAAATATGCGACTTATGTCTGGATCGCTGCCCTTGGCTCCGGGCCCGGAAGGGCACGGATGGATCTGGCAATAAACGGCATTCAGCAATTCTCTTTTTACACGGATGCCCAGCCGAAATGGGAAGTTGCAGGTACTGACGGATCATCATTACAGTTTAACTCCATTATGGTCGATCAGCACGGCGACCAACACGGATATATGGTTTTAAGGATTCCGGCAAACAATACTAATTCCGGTAAATCCTTGAAAATTAGAGTAACAGGCAGCGAGGCTAACCTTTCGTCATGGTATATGACATTTAAGAAATCTGTAAAAACAGGAGTAACACTTAATCCGTTTCCTTCCATTCTTAAAAAAGGAAATGATAGATTACAGTTGGTTGAGGCTGCTATCTTCTATTTCGGTCAGCAGATTGATGCGAAAATATATGCGAACAATAAATTGATAGAAACCATTTTGTTAAAATTTGGGTACAACACCGTGAATCTTGGATTGAAACCTGTTGAAAAGCCATCAAAAGTTAATATGAAGGTTGTTGCCGGTGATTTCGTCGTTAACAATACGGTTCTGTTGAATCCTGTTAGGAAATGGACAATTGATCTTGTGCAGCATTCGCACACGGATATTGGTTACACCCGCTCACAAACTGAGATACTCGCCGAACATCTTCGCTACATCGATTATGCACTCGATTATTGTGATGCGACAGACAGTTATCCCGAAAATGCTAAATTCCGCTGGACTTGCGAAGCCTCCTGGCCGGTTGACGAATACCTGAAATGCCGCCCGGCAAGCCAGATCGAAAGGCTGAAGAAAAGAATCAGCGAAGGTAGGATAGAGGTAACCGGGATGTATTATAATTTCGACGAACTTCCTGATGAGCAGATACTTGCAGCATCACTCCAGGCTGCTGGACGTATAAAAGCTGCCGGGATTCCTGTTCAGCTTGCTATGCAGGACGATGTTAACGGCATTGGCTGGTGCATGAACGATTATTTTAACCAATTAGGTGTAAAATACCTGAACATGGGAACACATGGCCATCGTGCTTTGATATGCTTCGACAAACCTACGATGTTCTGGTGGGAATCGCCTTCGGGCAAAAAAATACTTACGTTCCGTGCTGAGCATTATATGATTGGAAATACCGAGCTTGAAATCCAATCGGGTGATTTAAATAAGTTTAAAAACAATCTACTGAATTACCTTATCGGCCTGGATGCAAAAAAATATCCTTTTAATGAGATGGCTATTCAGCATTCGGGTTATCTGACAGATAATTCGCCACCTTCCACAATTGCCAGCGATCTTATAAAACAATGGAACGATACTTTCGAATGGCCCAAACTCACCACAGCTACTACCGAAACATTTTTTGTAAATATGGAAAGGGAACACGGAGGTGAATTCCCGGTAATAAGAGGCGCCTGGCCCGACTGGTGGACGGATGGCTTTGGATCTTCGGCCCGCGAATCGGCAACTACCAGGTTGGCTTCTTCCGCACTATCGGCAAATATGGCCGGACTTGCTATGGCATCAGTTGCAGGTATAAGTCTGCCGGTGAAAATTAATGAAAGCATTGATCTTGCGGAAAATGCACTGCTTTTTTATACTGAACATACCCTTGGTTATTCCGAAAGTGTTCGAGAGCCCTACAGCCAGCCTACCATGGAGCAGCGGGCGCTCAAGGAATCTTATGCCTGGGAAGCGAACCGCCGGACAGCCTCAATAGGGGAGGAAACTATGGGTTTGTTACAGAGCAAGTTTACCCGCGAGAAGGAACCATCGCTCATAGTATTCAATACATTAAACTGGATACGTCAAGGACTTACTACTGTATATATTGATCACCAGATAGTTCCGCGCGGAAAAATGGCCGGTATCTACGATCGTGAGGGTAAACGTATGGCTGCCCAGCCGCTTTCGTCGCGCTCCGATGGTACCTATTGGGCGATATGGCTTAAAGATATTCCGGCTTTTGGTTATAAAAAATTCACAATCAAACCCATAGAAGAGCCAATAGCTTTTCCCGATCCCAATAGCACACAAATCATCGAAAATAAATGGTATAAAATTATTGCCGATCCTGCAAAAGGCGCAATTACTTCCTGGTATGACAAAGAACTTGGAATTGAGTTGATCGACAGAAAATCTCCTTATAAGATGGGGGAATTTATACTCGAACAGCTGGGAAACAGGTCGCAAATGGAAAGCAGGCGACTCGATGATTTTAAACGCATGCCACTCGACACAGTCTGGTTCGACTCCATGCTGAAAGGTGAAATATGGACAAGCCTTAAATTTTATGGCGAATCATCCACAACCGAAAACCCCAAAGGTTATACTTTCGAAATCAGACTCTTTAATACCGACAAGCGAGTTGATCTGGCATGTTCGATAGTAAAAAAGAGTATTACCGATCCGGAGAGTTTTTATATTGCGTTTCCCTTTGAACTGAAAGACGGCAAACATTTTACCGAAGTTCAGGGCGGAGTGATGGAAACCGGTAAAGACCAGATAAAAGGTTCAGCCAACGATTGGTACACTATTCAGAATTTTACTTCGGTCCGAAACAATTCGTCACAGATTGTAATTGGAAGCGCCGAAACGCCGCTTATGCAGTTTGGTGCAATCAACACCGGGCGATACCAGGCCGGGGCGATGCCACAAAGCACCAACATGTTTTCGTGGCCCATGAATAATTACTGGGTCACCAATTTTAATGCCGATCAGCGAGGCGGACATTCCTGGACCTATTACCTAACATCTTCGAACGATAATTCCAACGGGTTTTCAAGCAGATTTGGCTGGAGTTGTCGCATTCCTTATCTCACCCGTATTATTCCTGGTAACGGAGCTGGTGACAGCAACTGGGAAGGTTCCTTTATCGCCGGATGGCCATCAAATATAATCCTTGTAACAGCAACGCCTGAAGCTGACGGAAAATCTGTACTGCTGCATCTTCGCGAAACAGAAGGGAAGCAATCGGAACTTAAACTTACAAATGCCATTACAAATACTCCTCTAACACTTACTGAAGTTGATGTTACAGGAATCCCGGTAAATAACGGATATCAGGGTATTAACCCGCTTGAGTCTAAGTTTTTCAGGATAATCCTGGCACAATAACTGTTAATAAATGCAATTTTCACTTATCCGGAAATCAGAACGGTAAGTCTGGTAAAATATTTAAATAAATTCAACTAATTAACATGTAATAACTTTAACTTTGTAGAAAATAACAAAACCTACACATTTTAAAATCTCAAAATATGTCAAAAAGAATCCTTATTTCAGCCGGTTTTCTGGCAATTATGCTATCGCTGATTTTGCCGTCGTGTAATAATTGTTTGGAAGGAAATGGCAAAATGGCTACCCGTACAGCCAAATTTACCGAAATTACTTCGATAAATCTTTCGTTAAGTGCAGATGTTAAGTTAGTTGCCGATTCAACGGGTACTGTTACAATAGAAGGCGAAAGCAATCTTATTGAAGCCATTGTCCTCGAACAGACAGGAACGCAGCTCCGTATAACATCCGAGCCTTGTATTTCATCAAATAAACCTATTACGATAACAATTCCTATGAAAATGGTTTCTGAACTTCAGATTAATGGTTCGGGAAGCATAAAATCGGCAGCTAAAATGTCGGCATCCGATCTTGAACTCGGCATTAATGGTTCCGGCGATATTGATATTGATGTGGATGCCACAAATGTAAAAAGCAAAATAAACGGATCAGGCAATATTATACTGAAAGGTGCTGCGCAGCGTCATAAAATAGATGTTAATGGATCGGGGAGTCTGGAAGCCGAAAATTTCTCTACAGGCAATGTTTCAATTGACATTAATGGATCAGGAGATTGTAAAGTAATAGCTACTACAGCACTCTCAGTCGATATTAAGGGCAGCGGAAGTGTTTATTACAGCGGAACACCTGATATTTCGTCGGATATCAAAGGCTCCGGAACTTTACAGAAAATAAAATAGGGCTTTCTATTTCAAAAGTAGCATATGAAACTGGCTGATAGAGTTCAGCCTGTTTCATAATTATGAATCCGGGATTTATTTTTTCGGGCAAAAATAAAATCTGTTTGTTGTCGTTACACTAGCAACATCCTGGTCACAATACTCACCCAAATACTATTATTTGTGAAAAAAAACCTTTACGAAGCTCTATGTTTTGTTGCTATTGGTTTGATTTTCAGTTTTCAATCGTCTGCTCAGACAGGTGGGGAAACAACCTATAAATTTCTTAACCTTACCAGCTCAGCGCGTGTGGCTGCTTTGGGCGGTAATTTCCTTACCATTCATGATAACGATCTGAGCCTTGCCCTGGCAAATCCTTCGCTGATTACTGCCCAGATGAACAGAACCCTTTCGCTTAATTTTGTGGATGGTCTTGCTGGGACAAATTATGGCTTTGCCAGTTACGGTTTCAATCTGAATAAGCTTGGGAATTTTGCGGGCACCATGCAGTATTACAATTTCGGAAAGACTGATAATACAAATGAATATGGTGAAACCTCCGGGAAATTCAGTGCCGGTGAATATAATTTTAATCTGGGATGGGGACGGATGCTCGACTCGGTATTTTCAATAGGAGCCAATTTCAAGGCTATTTATTCAGGCCTCGATATCTACCATTCATTCGGATTGGCAGTAGATGTTGCAGGTAGTTATATTCCTAACGAATCCTTTTGTGCCTCGCTTCTTTTTCGCAACATCGGCAGTCAACTTACTGCTTATACTGAGCAGGGTGTTGAGCCTCTGCCTTTTGAAATTCAGGCTGGAATATCAAAAAGGCTTGCCCATGTGCCTTTCAGATATTCAATACTTTTGCAGCATCTCGAAAAATGGGATCTCAGTTATACGGATCCCAATGCAACTGTAGATCCGTTTACAGGCGAGACTCCAAAGCAATCTGGACTTGATGCATTTGCCCAGAATGCTATGCGACACATTATAATAGGCGGCGAATTTATTCCTGCTAAGTTTTTGAGTATCAGGATTGGATACAACTACCTTCACCGCCAGGAAATGAAAGTTGTTTCCCGCCCGGGCTCCGTAGGGTTTTCATGGGGTATAGGATTGAATATCTCGAAATTCAGCTTCAACTATTCTCGTGCCGCCTATTCACTGGTAGGCTCTCCTAACTTTATTTCAATAAGTACCAACCTGAGCAGCTGGGGCAGGAAGTGATTTCTTATTTAGCTTTCTTTTCGAACTGAAGTTTCTTGTTTTTTTTCAAATTTCATGTTGATGGCAAATTGCAAGGGCCAAATTCACTATTTTAAACTCTAAAAGTTATAAGTCAGATGCGCTGAAATTGTTACTTTATGCTTTAATTCATTGCCCAGGTGCTAACTCTGTAACTCTGTAACTCTGCAACTCTGCAACTCTTCAAACCTCTTCAAACCTCTTCAAACCCCTTCAAACATTTCAAACTGGTTTTTCTGTACTTTTGTACTCTTATAACCAACTTCCATGAAAGTAACAATCGATCCGGATTCAGGATTTTGTTTTGGTGTAAACCGCGCCATACAAACTGCTGATGCTGAGCTTGAAAACGGCAAAACTGTTTACTGCCTGGGTGAAATGGTTCATAACCAGGTTCAGATGGATCAGCTTAAAAGCAAAGGGCTGAAAGTGATTACTCACGCTGATTTACCTAATTTGAAAGGTAACACGGTGATGATCCGTGCTCATGGTGAACCACCCGAAACTTTTCAGCAGGCAAAAGAACTTGGAATTACACTTATTGACGCCACATGTCCGATTGTAACAAAGTTACAGCAGCGAATCAATAATAGTTTTACGAATAGTGAAACATCTGATGCTCAAATTGTTATTTTCGGTAAATCCGGTCATGCTGAAGTTGCGGGATTAAATGGCAACGCCGGAAATGCTGCTATAATTCTTCACAACGAAAATGATCTCACAAAACTGGATTTCTCAAAACCCATCAGCTTGTTTTCGCAGACTACCATGGATGCTGAAGGATATCAAAGAATAGGGGAGGCCATCCAGCAGAAGATGAATGAAGCAGGAAATTCCAAACTTGTGATCCATAAAAGTGTATGCAGGCAGGTATCGGGCCGTGCACCGGCTTTGCGGACATTTGCAGCAAGTCATGATGTAATTATCTTTGTGGCGGGTAGCAAAAGTGCAAACGGCGCCTATTTGTTTGGAGTATGCAAGGCGATAAATAAACGAAGTTATCTGATTAATACAATTCAGGATATTGATAATCAGTGGTTTCAAAATATTGATTCAATTGGTATTAGTGGCGCAACTTCAACTCCCGGCTGGCTGATTGAGCAGGTCGCTGACTTTATCAAGGGATTATAGCACGAATTCACATATTATCTCTGTGTTCTCCATGCCTCCGTGGTTTTAATAATATAACATCAAAAGTCATATTCCAATAACAAATTGATTTCCTAACCAATTTAAAACACTAAATTTGTCAAGGAACAATTCCTGAATTTATAACAGAACTGGCAGTTTATCGTGCATCTTAACATACTGAAAATCATTAATTTTAAAAATTTCGAAGAGCAGGAAATGGCTTTCTCGGATAAGATAAATTGTTTTGTCGGCAACAACGGGGCAGGCAAAACCAATTTGCTCGATGCCATCTATTATCTTTCATTTACAAAAAGTTACTTTAATTCAGTTGATCAGCAGAACATCCGCCATGGTGAAACTTTTTTCGCCATTCATGGAACTTTCGAACGGAACGGCAGTCTTCCAAACCAGGTAAGCTGTATTCAAAAAGCAGGAGTTAAGAAGCAGTTCCGTATTAACCAGAAAGATTATGACCGTCTTTCGGATCACATCGGGCAATATCCATGTGTGATGGTTTCGCCTTACGACCGCGACCTGATCAACGAAGGCAGTGATATCCGAAGAAAATTTATTGATGTGGTTATTTCGCAGTTCGACAAGGCCTATCTGGATAGCCTTATCCGCTATAACCGCTTGCTTGAGCAGCGCAACGGACTGTTGAAGCAATTTGCTGAGCGTCGGCATACCGACAGAGAGCTTTTGTTGCTTATCGACGAACAGATGATGGCTCCGGCCACCAATATCAGCGATAAGCGAAAGTCGTTCCTCGAAGGATTTGCCCCGATATTCAAACATTATTTTGAATTTATAAGCGGCGGCAAGGAAGACGTATCCATTGAATATGACTCGCAGCTCACAGCAGGTTCGTACCTGGAAATTGTAAATGGCGCATTTACGAAAGACCAGTCGCTCAGGTATTCATCTGCCGGTATTCATAAGGATGATTTCATATTTAACCTGAATGGCTATCCGGTGAAAAGATTTGGTTCGCAGGGACAACAAAAATCCTTTGCCGTGGCGCTTAAACTGGCACAATTCGATTTTACCCGCGACCATATCGGACTCAAACCCATTCTGCTTTTTGATGATATTTTTGATAAGTTGGATCCGGGACGGGTACAGCAGATAATTCAACTTGTTGATAATGATAGTTTTGGACAGGTATTTATTACCGATACCGAGCCGGAACGAATTCGGAATACTTTCGAAAAAGTTGCCATTAACCACCGGGTATTTGAGATTGAAAGTGGAGCAGTTGATTTTAGATATTAAGCCATCATAAAAAGTAATTCCAGAAAACCGTGAAAAAAACAAACGAAATATTACTAAAAGATGCCATTTCATCTTTTTTGAAGGACAACAACCTGGAATCCAAACTCAATGAAACCAGGGTAATTGGAGCATGGGAAGAAGTTACCGGAAAACTGGTTGCACGTCATACGGACCAGATGCAGATTAAAGACCGGATTCTTTATGTAAAAGTAGATTCAGCTGCTTTGCGCGAAGAACTATCGTACCAGCGTAGCAAACTGGTAAAAAAACTGAATGCCGCCGCAGGAATTGATGCGATTGAGGATATTAAATTTGGTTAAAAAGTCCACGAATTCCTCAGGACCACAAATTTACACAAAGGAACCACAAATGGCACAAATTGAACCACAGAGGATACAAATTAAGTCGCAAATAGTCACAAATAATTTGTGTTCATCTGTACTTAATTGGTGACCATTTGTGGACTGAAACTTTACCTGATATTCACCGTCAGCATCTTCTTTTCCCCGATAAATGCCTCAAGTTTATCACCGATTACGACAGGTCCCACGCCTGCCGGAGTTCCCGTAAAAATTAAATCACCCGTTTTTAAGGTCATAAATTGAGAAACATAGGTTATTATGGAAGGGTATGAAAAAATCATATCCTTCGTATTTCCGTTTTGAACCGTTTCTCCGTTCTTTTTCAGGCTGAAAGCAATCTGTTCTATATCTTCAAATTCTGCAACCGGTATAAAACTGCTAACGGGAGCGGAGAAGTCAAAAGCCTTTGCTTTTTCCCAGGGCAAGCCTTTTTCCTTGGCCTTTTGCTGCAGGTCGCGGGCAGTGAAATCAATGCCAACTCCGATCGCATCGATATAACTTAGCGCGAATTTTTCATTGATGCATTTCCCAACTTTATTGATCCGCAGCACAATTTCGCATTCGTAATGCAGATTTTTTGTAAAATCAGGATAAAAGAAAGGCCGGTTGCGGGTAAGCAGTGATGAATCCGGTTTCATAAAATATACCGGTTCGGTGGGAACGGCGTTGTTCAGCTCTTTGGCATGTTCGGCATAGTTGCGGCCGATGCAGATAATTTTCATTGTATGCCTATTATTTATTTGGATTTTAGTGCTATGTGCATGGTACTTGGTACAGTGTAATGGGTGGATCAAAAATCCGACATCCGCAATTTCTTACCCTTTGTTGAACCCTCTAAGTTTGATTGCAGTAATAGTTCTTTTAGTCGAAAGCGGGAAATCGCCTTTCATCATCCAGTCGTAGTAGGAGGGCTCAGTTTTAAAAACATCCTCCAGTACTTTTCCTTTGTGCTTACCGAAATTGATCACTTCCTGTCCTTTTGCATTGAATATAATATGACCAACCAGATCAGCATTACGGTTGTAATAGGAAAACTTGTCAAGAGCATTCATATCGTTGGTCACCGGTGTTGATGTATTTCCATCTTTGTCGGTGTATTCAACTCCTTCGTAGCGTTGAAGTTGTGCTTTCAATACTTCATAGGTTGCGCGGGTATCGGCTTCGGCACTGTGTGCGTTGATAAGTTCCGTATGGCAATAAAATTTATACGCTGCCTTCAATGTGCGTGGTTCCATTTTGTGGAAAATATTCTGCACATCTACAATCCGGCGATTTTTCAGGTCAAATTCAACTCCGGCCCGAAGGAATTCTTCAACCAGTAAAGGAATGTCGTATTTTATTGAGTTAAAACCCGACAGATCGCTGTTCCCGATAAATGTATTCAGATTACCGGCTAGTTCTTTAAAAGTAGGTTCATTTTTAACCATCTCATCAGTAATACCATGAATGGCAATAACGACTTCAGGCATTGGAATGGTGGGATTAACCAGGTGGCGCTTAAATTCCTCGTGTCCGTCGGGAAAAACCTTCAGCATGGCGATTTCAACAATCCTGTCGCTGCCAATGTTAATTCCTGTTGCTTCGAGATCGAAAATGATAATTGGTTTAGTAAGATTAAGTTGCATGATTTTATTTTGGGAGTAAATGTAATTCTTTAAATGGCTAAGTTATAGCTTTTCGCGCTGTGAAAAGTAAAACCCGGCGAATAAAAGCTGCCGGGTTTTCTATATTTTGCTAGAGAATAGTGAAGTTCAAGAGTTTCATGTTTCTGGTCTCATGTTGATCAAACTGAATGCTTAAAATATTTTTCAGCCTCATTTGATAGATTGTTTAGATTGGGTTCAGTGAACCTGAAACTTTGAAACCTGAAACTTTGAAACATAAAAAGCAGCTAATCAATTTTGGATTAAACTGACATATTCACATCAAACCCTTCGAGTAACTGCTGAATCCGTTTGATAAACTGACCTGCCAAACCGCCATCCACAAGCCTATGGTCGTAGGAAAGAGAAAGCATACAGATGCTGCGAATAGCAATTACGTCGCCATCAGTCGTTTCGAGCACCCAGGGGCGCTTCTTTATGGCGCCAACACCAAGTATGGCAACCTGGGGCTGGTTGATTACAGGTACTCCGGTAAGGCTGTCGAACGATCCGAAATTAGTGATGGTAAACGTGCCACCTGCAATATCATCGGGATTTAGTTTGTTATTACGGGCACGGCCGGCCAGGTCGTTCACATCTTTAACGATTCCAAGCAGGTTTTTCTGGTCTGCATTTTTGATTACCGGAACAATAAGGTTTCCGTCGGGCAAAGCCGCCGCCATGCCGATGTTGATAGCTTTGCGCTGAATGATCTTATAGCCGTCTATCGAAGCGTTCACATTGGGAAATTCGCGCAGCGCTTTGGCTGTAGCTTCCACAAACAAAGGAGTGTAAGTTATCTTCTGCCCTTCGCGTTTTGCAAAGCTGTCCTTAATTTTTTCGCGCCAGCGAACTATATTGGTAACATCAACCTCAATAAAAGAAGTTACGTGAGGCGAAACCTGCTTCGACATAACCATATGATCGGCAATCATCCTTCGCATACGGTCCATTTCGATAATAACATCACCGGTTGATGCAGTAACGGTAGGTGCCTGTACTTTGGGCCTTTCAGCTACAACAACTGGAGCAGTAGCTGATGCGGGCGCTGCAACCGGCTGAGATGCAGGTTTTGATCCGCGTTGCTGAATATAATCAAGAATATCCTGTTTTGTGAGGCGGTTATCTTTTCCTGAACCTGATACATTTTCAAGTTCACTTAAAGAGATGTTTTCTTCTTTAGCAATGCTGCGTACAAGGGGAGAATAAAACCTGTCGCTTTCAACAGCTGTTTCCACAACCTGAACCGATGATTTGGCTGGCAATACTTCAGCTTTTGTTTCAACTGCAGCAACTTCTGGTTTTGCCTGTGGTTCAGCCGGAGCCGTTGCTTCGTCGCCACCCATATTGATAATGGCAATTACTTTACCGACCGGGACAATATCACCTTCCTTATAAAACAGTTTGGTGATCACTCCTTCGACAGGAGACGGGATTTCAGAATCCACTTTATCTGTTGCCAGGTCAGCAATCGATTCGTCTTCAACCACCTGGTCGCCTTCTTTTTTATGCCAGCGCACAATGGTTGCTTCAATAATACTTTCGCCAAGTTTTGGCATTACCAGTTCAAAATTTGCCATGGTATAGAGTTATTCTAATTTTGTAATTATTAATTCTGTTTATGATTTGATTGACTGAAGAGCCTTGAGTTTAAAGTACATAAAGTTAAGTGAAAATCAGATACGCTGCTCACTATCGCATTCAAATATTATAACCATTTTCCACAGTTGAATCTTTTTTGAATCCTGAGTACTTTGTCTGATATTAGTACTTCGGGCTCTATTGTTTTTGAAACCACTATTTCAGAACAAACCAATACGCAGTTTGGTTCAATGTGAGCCTCACTTTCGTCCCAGATGCCTGAATCCTTTGTAGAGTAGTCTGAATTCGTTACCAATCCTGTAATCGCGGGCATATAATATGTTTAACCGGCTTATGGCTACAGGATCAGGATTTACTTTGTCGAAACCATCCGTTGGATAGATAATTCCTTTTCGAATATCCGGCAGTTTATGTTCGTTTTGCGGGGAAGGATTATAGCCAGTTATAGATTTGAACCCGAAAAGTATTTTGAAAATATTTAGCAGATAATTTAATGGATTACCAGTTATAAATACGGTTAAAGGATACGAAGCAAGCAAAACAAGGCTCATTCCGACATCAAATACGCGTTTGTTACGCCTATTCTGGAATTTGCCAATTGAATTAATATCAATCACATAAAGATCGCCGGCGGTATTTATGGAGTTGCTCCCGATAATCGACATGCTTTCGGGCGGAGCAATTTTATATTCGATCTGCGTTTGTTGCAAGGACGACATCTGGTCAATAATATTTTCGGCAGGCATATCCTTGGCGCAAAAGATAAGTTCGTCAATTTTATAAATATTTAATATATCCTGAATCTGGGATATCTTACCCAGAAAACCATTTTTATCACTTTGATGCTCGCCACTATTAATCATACCGATAAAAGCGGGATAGGAAAGCGCCTTTTGCAGCAGGTCGGCAACCCGTGATACTTCCGGAATTTCGCCAACTATGGCATATCTTTTATTTTTAGCTGCATTGAACCGGTAATTCCCGATGCGAAGCGAGTGCAACAATATCCGCGAAAGCGAAAGAACTAATAATCCCCATGCTGTACCTATAAGAATAAGTGAACGAGAAAACCTGAAGCGCTCAGGCAATAAGGCATACACCACTAGAATAATAATTGTTCCGAAAAGCAGCCCACGGTATGATTTCCATAGACTTAACGGTTTATCATATCCGCCTGAATAATATACACTTATCATCCATGCTGCTATAAATGAAGGTATAATAAACAGGTAAAGTTCAATTGGGTAATGACTTCCCCAACGGTATACAACATGTTGTTCCCAAACCCGGGCAATCGTTACCAGCCCGATAAACAAAAGCAAGGCATCAGCCAAAGGCAGAAGCGTATTTTTTAACACCCGGCTGACAATGGAAAGAAAAGCCCTGAAATAAATAGCCATATTGATGAGTATGGAAAAGAGCCGTGCATTCTTTATAGTATAATGTTTTCGTGCAAAAATGATCATCGCATTATAGAACACGAATACATAATTAAGACTGCCTTTCTTCGTGCTTTCCCCTTTGTAATGAATGATCCTTGCATCAGGGTAGTAATAGTTATGAAACCCAGCTTTAATAATGCGGTAGGAAAGATCAATGTCCTCGCCATACATAAAGAAGGCTTCGTCAAGCAGGCCAATTTCGTTAAGTACAGATTTTCGTATCAACATAAATGCGCCAGCCAATATATCTACCTGGTGAGTTTTGTCTTTGTCAAGATAACCAAGGTGATATTTGTTAAAGGTTTTTGATTTTGGGAACAAGCGCGAGAGTCCGAAAACCTTGCAAAAAGCAACACCAGGTGTTGGCAAACCACGTTTTGATTCCGGCAGAAATTTCCCGGTTCCGTCAACCATTTTTACACCCAGCCCACCGGCATCGGCATGGCTGTCCATAAAAGCAATTATTTTACTAAAGGTGTCGGTTTCAACTATGGTATCCGGATTTAGCAACAGTACATATTCTCCCGTTGATTGCCTGATAGCCTGGTTATTTGCTTTTGCAAATCCGGCATTTCCCGGGTTGGTAATGCATTTAACTTCAGGAAATTTCTCCTTTACCATTTTTATTGAGCCATCCACCGAAGCATTATCAATCACAAATATCTCAATATCAATTCCATAACCAGCGGCACGTACCGAGTGAAGGCACTGTTCGAGGAAATGTTTTACATTGTAACTGACTATGATTACCGAGAGTTTCAAGGGCGGGTGATGAGTGAAGAATGCAAATATCTTAAACTTTAGGCAAAGTTAGTAGGATTTGGTTGTCAGGATCAAACTTTGCTGCAAATCATCAGATCCTGGTGTTCCAGAAAATTGTCGCGACCGCACCACCGCCCATAATGAATGCTATCCAATTTCAAACCGGCATTTTCCAGTTTTTCGAGAAGCCATTCTTCATCATAAGCCACATTTGCAGTGTTATCATGAGAGGACTGAAGCCTGTAAAATCCTTTATTGACCGGAAAATTCATATGTGTCGGCTGTTTGATCATCAGATCCTCCGATTCGCAATTTACTATGAATAATGAAATAAGGCATGTAGCTTTCGGTTTCATAACACGGCCGATCTCTTTTATATACTGTTCAGCTTCTTTCGGCATCAAATGCGTGAAAACTGAAGTAAGAAAGGCAAAATTAAACTTCCCGCTAGCATATGGAAAAATAAAATTACCAGCGTCTGATTTGTCGGAAGTAATATAAAGCTTGTTATAAAGGCCGGTGTATTTAAACCTAAAATTCGGATATTCGCCTGAGATATGTTTGTTGCACCAGTTGATATCGCTTTTTACAATATCAAATCCATCGTAGGTGCCTTTTTCGTTCAGGAAACTGGTAAGCGGAACAGCCATTCTCCCGATTCCGCAGCCGACATCCAGAATGTTGTGATCAGGTTTCAACCCGGCAAGTTCCTGAAAGTAAACCAGGAATTTTTCGCCTTGCTTTAAAAAGTCGCCATAGCCCATGAAAATCTTTCCACGCGGAGGAACGCCAGATGGTCTTTTGCCCAGGATATAATCGTAAGTATCAATAGGAAGGTAATATAAACGTATTGCAAACAGTAGGAGAGGAGCGGGAAGTATGTAATTCAGAAATCGTTTCATAACAGGCTATATAGATGTTGGCTCATATAACAAAAGTAGTAATTAATGGTAGAATCACTTATAGTGCGTTTTAGAAAGAAAATATCTGGCTTTATCTGGTATTTTAAGAATTATTTCAAGTGTTTTTCATTTCACTTCCAAAGCTCACTTACCACTTTGTCAATTGCCAAGTTATAATCGCAGCATTGATTATAATTTCAATTGCAATTGTAAGGATCAGATATTATGAATCAGACTTTGGCAAAAACAGTAAAGGTTTATTTTTATTTCAGTTCCTTCATAAAATATTCAACAACTAAGCAGTATTAAAGGACTACGCCACAGACACTTTCTGATAAATAGATGGGAACATTAGAAAAATTCTGAATCTAATGGATTTTTGAGTTAAAGTACCCCAATTTTTATTGCTCCGGTTCCAGCGGGGATTACATGAAGTGCAAGAGCCAACAATTGAATTATATATACAATTCAATTTGAATAATGGGGTTGAAAGCTTTGATTAATTTAAACAATTCAACATTATAAACACTCGGTTTCAACTTTAAAGTTATTTAAGAGACAAATCTGCAAGTTTATCATGGAATTTATCATTTTTAACCATAAAAAGACCTGCATAGAGAAACATAATCCAGATGATTAAATAGCTGAAAAATGTTTCGGAACTTAAAAAAATAAAAACAGGTACGAGTAACAGCCATAGATATTTCTCCCCCTTATTCAAAAATATGAAGTATAAAAAAACAGGAATCAGATATACCATATAATGTATTAATGAACTGGGATAAATCAAAAGCATTAACGGAATAAAGGACAAAAAGGAAAATTGCGAATTGACTTTTTGAAGATTTTTAGAGGTAATTATAGTAAGACCTGCCATTATACTGCTCAGACTAAAGTATATAAAGCTAATCACAAAATTAGATAACCCATATATTTCCAGATTTCGGTTTAATAATCCAATCAATGATTGATTGACTTCTTGCACATATATTGAATGTGGGAGCCTTTGAGTTGGAGGAGATAAAATATAACTTGTCAGATTGTCGAATCCCCATATAAAACCGGTAATTATAAGAAGAATTCCGCTGCTGATTAAAAACCAGGTAACAGACTTCCACTTTTTGTTAATAATGAAATACAAAAGTAATATCCCCGAAATTGGTTTAAATATCACAGAAAGTGCCAGGTAGAGCCCTGAAATTGGTTTATCAATTTTATAAAAAGATAGCATGAGGAAAAACAGCAGGAAGAAATTTGTTTGAACAAGGTATATTGTATTATAGGTTCCGGGAATTACCGCAATAATAATAAAGATTAATAAAAATGAAAATATGGATCTTTCTTTTTTAAGAAAAACAAAATTTGCCAATACAGCATTGAGAATTATAAATAAAGCCACTAACACACTGAAAACAGTTCTTGATGATTGATAATCAAATGATGCTAATGGAGCAAAAAATAGCATTGTAATTGGCGGAGATAAAAGCCCCACGTTAAGTATTTCATTTTTAATACCTTCATGAAAGACAAAGTGACCTATCGCTTTGTTTTGTTCAAAGAGTAAGGGAAAATTGATTTTTAAAAGCAGAATCTGAAAACTACCCGGATCATAGAAATTCATGTGGTGTACCCCAAGTTGACCCTGCATATAAAAACACATAAAATCAAACTGTTCCTTTGAGTTGATTGCTCCTATCGTAAATTTTATGATAGTCATAAAAAGTAAAATGGCCAATCCAATTAAAATTCCTTTTGAATATTGTTTTGTTGAATCCTTTTTCAGGTTTTGATAAGAATAATAGGTGGAAATCAGAATTATAATACTTATGAAAATCCTTCCATCATGATCATCTTTTAATATAAACATTAATGCAGAAAGAGAGATAATAACTACAAGCGCTACTCCTATTGCCTTAGCATGTTGTTTTAAAAAGTGTAAATGATTTCTCATGTAATATTTATAAAATTCTATTGATTTCCATAATGATCGGCAATACCTGTTAATATGTCGGTAGTTCCTGCGCTATAATTAATGCATTAATTTCGAATCAGAAAACTAAAGTGGTAAATGTAAATAATATTTTAAACAACTGGTTTTCTGGCTACAGATTTTAATAAATAAACACCAATATTTGATAATTGCATACTGGAATACACAAAGGGAAATCCTGATCATGAAAAATATTTTCATTTAATATTCAATAATGAAAATCAGTACTCTTTTACATTAGTATTATGCAATAAATAATTGAAATGCGAGAATTAATGTTTACTACTTCCAACAAGTTTATTGTTTATTTAGAATTCGGCAGTCCGGCAAATTTTATTTCTGTATTTTTGTTCGTGTTGTTCTGTTTGGTTTGTCGAACATTATTACGACATGGGATTAAACTTTCGGGGGAAAACCTCTGATTTATTTGCCGTTCAGTAGTGTTTAAATATAAAAAAAATATATTTTACGTTCTTATCTACATGGTGCGTTTTTATAAAGGAGAATAAATGAATCGAAAAACTGCAATCATAATTGGTGCTGGGCCGGCGGGCTTAACTGCTGCTTTTGAGCTTGTTACTAGGACTGACATTAAGCCTATAATCATTGAGCAATCCAATGACATAGGTGGTATATCCAAAACAGTAGTTCACAATGGAAATCGTATGGATATCGGTGGGCATCGCTTCTTTTCGAAATCCGACATAGTAATGAAATGGTGGCTGGAAATTTTACCTTTACAGGGATCTGATTCAGAAGATGATATTCAAAAGGATATTTATTATCAGAAAAGAAGAACACAAGTAAAGCTTTCTCCCAATGGCCCTGATCCTGAGAAGACGGATCGTGTAATGCTCATCAGGAACAGGTTGTCGCGCATTTTCTTTTTGAGGAAGTTTTTTGATTATCCGGTTACACTCAATGCCAAAACAATTTCTAACCTTGGATTGACCCGGATTATAAAAATTGGCTGGACTTATATCAAGATACAGCTATTCCCTGTTAAAAACATAAACTCACTCGAAGATTTTTTCATAAGCAGATTTGGCAAAGAACTGTATAAGACTTTTTTCAAGGATTATACTGAAAAAGTCTGGGGGGTTCCTTGTGCTGAAATTGCAGCTGATTGGGGCGCACAAAGAATTAAAGACTTATCTGTTAAAAAGGCAATACTTCATGCTCTGAAATCAATTTTTATAAACGAAAAATCGCTTACGCAAAAGAACATCGATACCAGTTTGATTGAACAATTTATGTATCCCAAATATGGACCTGGACAAATGTGGGAGACTGTTGCCGGTATTGTTGAGGAAAAAGGGGGTATAATTATCAGGAACTCAAAAGTTGTTGAGTTAAATATTTCTGACAATCAAGTAAACGAACTTAGCTATTTTAATCAGGCAACTAAGCAGAAATCAGTAGTACAGGGAGAGTATTTCTTTTCAACAATGCCTGTAAAAGATCTTATGATCGCTATGGGAGATAAAGTCCCATCAGAAGTAAAAAAGGTAAGTGACGGTTTGCAATACCGTGATTTTATAACTGTAGGCTTACTTTTAAATAAGCTGAAAATAAAAAATGAAACAAAAATTTCTACACCAAATGGCTTAGTGCCGGATAGTTGGATTTACATTCAGGAACGTGAAGTGAAAGTTGGCAGGTTACAGATATATAACAATTGGTCGCCATATTTACTTGCTGATACGGAGAAGGTTTGGATTGGCCTGGAATATTTTTGCAACGAAGGCGATGAATTGTGGGAGAAAAAAGATGATGTGTTTATTAGGTTTGCAATAGACGAATTACACAGCATCGACATTATTGATAAAAATGAAGTACTCGACAGTACAATAATCCGGATGCCTAAGACTTACCCTGCCTATTTTGGAACGTATTCTCAGTTTGATGTAATACAAGAATTTACTGATAAACTTGAGAATCTTTTTTTGATTGGTCGAAATGGGATGCACAAATATAACAATCAGGACCACTCGATGCTTACGGCAATAACTGCGGTGAATAATATTATATCAGGAGATAAATCTAAACAGAATATCTGGAATATTAATACGGAAGAAGAATACCATGAACAGAAATAGTATTTGATCTAAACTCAGCAGGATATAAAATACTACTATATTTTCCGGAAATACTATTTTATTTTCTGTTTTTACCTCTTGTTTTTGAAGGTGATTTTAAAAGCACTTCATGCAAAATGTATTGCCTTACGTTAGCTGAATTCCTTTTTAAAATGTGAGACAGAAATAAAAGTCCACATCCTAAATACAAGGGTACCAATGGCATCATATACCTTGCTACGCCTAGTGGTCCTGTCAAAAAAGCGATATAAAAGATCAGGAACAGAATAAATCCTTTACTATATTTATTGATATTTTGCTGGAAGATGAATCCTATAAGAAAAAGAAACTTGAATACGTTGAATATGAATATAATTACAAGGACAATCAACAGTATAAAGGAGTGTTTGAGCAGGAATACAAGCGCGCCTTTATATCCAACCTGGTTTATTTGAAAGAGCAATCCTTTGGTTTTCTCAGCGTTCAGATTGAAAAAATTAACCAGGTCGAACCGACCCGGATCAAGAAAAAAGCCGGCAATGCCTTTTGTGTGAAAGATGAAATAACTTACCGGATGTTTCATCACGATGGCAACTGAGTGTTGTTTTTTGAAATCAACTTTATCTTTGTAGCTTTCCTGTAGTATGGATAAACTGTCGATGGTTGAAATAGTACTGTCAGCTGTCTTTACCCCTTCGGTTTTAGCTAAAAAGAAGTATAAATTGAAATCCAGCACGTTTGTGGTTACAATGCTCGACACTTCAAATACACCTGTTTGCCTGTAATTCCGATATTGGTATGTGAATAGTACCAGCAATGGAATCAGACTTAATAAGAGCGGTTTCACTGTATGCCTTTTAAAACTTATCCAGATAAAGAACAATACATTAACGAAAACGAAATAGACGAATACCGGCTTTGTTAACACACTCAAAGCAAGTGTTGCAGAATATAAAAAGCCATATAAATGATGCCTTTCATTCATGTACTTTACAAAAAACCAAACCAGCAGAATGATGAGAAATTGAATGAGAGTCTCGCTCATTATCATATTGGCATAGATAAATTGGGATGGTGTAAATAAAAGCAAAACAATAAATAACATATCGTATTTTGCCTTATATCCATAATTCAGTATTATTTGCCTCACCATGTAAATTCCGGTAATTGATAACACATTCTGTACTACTATTACCAAAACCATACTCGGTGAAATAAGCTGGCATGCTAAAAGAAATAGTGGATATATAGGAGGCCTTCTTGTAAATAGCTCAATAATAATAGGTTTGGTAAGATCACCACTATATAATAGAAAATCAGATTTCAGGTTGGCGCCAGCCTGAAGATACTCAAATGAATCTGAAAGGAAATAATGCCCATGCAGTACTTGCCACACGAAATAACATAGATGCAAGAAAATAACAGATAAAAGGAAAAATCTATTTGTGCATGGTTTAATCATGAAACATAATTTATTGATGCATTGGAAAACTGATAACAAAATATTTCTACAGTTACCACTGTTTACAAATAACGACTGTTTTTTGCTCTCAAAGTTTAACCTACCGGCTTCACAATAGGATCAGTCAGAAAGTTCCTTATTACATCTTATGAAGGAGGATCATCAAAATTAAGTAATAATTTTGATGTGGACACAAACCGAATAATTGCCGGAAACAACAGCCACATTTTTGCAATTATAAATCCCCGGGTTATTTATCCTTTGTATCGTATAAACTTTTATATCTGATAATCTCCAGATCATCAAAGTAAACAGGATCGGATTCCGGATTATAAACATAGATTACTAATTCCTGACCAGCCAGATCGTCAGAAATAAAAACGTCCATAACTATTTTCTCCCAACCATCCGTCCCGGTTTCTTTTATCGTATTTTCACTGTTATAATATGGAAATGGAGAACTGGAAGCGATTATGCTGCCTTTTGACTTGGCGGTTGATTTTCGGAATACACTGATTTTGAAACTTTCTCCTGATTTCAGATCTTTAAATTTGAAACCCATTCCATAAGGTGAGCTAGCTTCTACTTTCGAAGAATATTTACCGGTATGAGCCATTTTATCACTTCTTGTATTTCCGTTAAGGAATGATATGCTGTCATTTTCACCCAGAAAGGATTGTTTGTCGCTGCTTAGCAATTCAGCGCTGCAATATAACTTTTTGATGATTGTTCGTTCTTCTATATCGAAATTCTTAACCTTACTTCTTAGATTAAAAATCAATATCTGGTTGTATTTTCCTGCCAGGTTTGTGCAAAAAGGCTTCAGGTAAGGTTTATCATAGATTTCTTTAATCCCATTTACTATTAAATATTTTGCCCCCTTATTAATCGAAGATTGAATTCCGGCACTATCCTGATTGTAATGTACACGTGTACCCCTGTTAAATTTTGCATCGGTATATTCAGTCCATCCTTTTTGATTCATTAAATAAAGGGAGGCATGACTATAATCGGGAATTGAGATAACTGTATCGTTTGCAGTAATACCTATTTGTCTCAGGTAAGGGGTAACAGAATAGAAGTCCTTGTTTTGCGGGTAGTCATTCATCCAGCCTTCGTAGCGGGAATTGATTTTTTGATGGGCATAATAAATATTGAAGAGTAAAAGGAGAGAGAAAAACCATTTAAATATGATGGAAGTGAATATTTTATTGAAATGTCTTTTCAAAATATCAAAAGTGCCAATAACTATCAGTATTGGTAAAATATACATATCAATAGTATAGTAATCATGATCAGCAAATGTTGAAAATTGAAGAACGATGTATATAATAACCTCAGCAAAAATGAAAATAATGCTATAGATCAGTACTTTATTTGCCTTCCTGAAAAAGCCAAGTAAAATGAAAAAACAAATTGCCAGAAATGCTAAAACTGAAATGTGAAAATACTCCGGCAGCCAGATTTTTCTGATATTTTCAAAAACTCCTTTTATTTGTTCCCTGTTTAATTCCCATACAGGGAAAATGTTCGTCGAGAAATAGGAGCAGTCATGCATCTTATTGAAATTATGTGCATGAACAATCCAGAGGCCTATTAATAGGAATACTGATGCAATTGAAACTGAATAACGGACAGGATGATTGAAAAGTTTACCATTTTCACGAATCTTCAGAAGTCCCGATAGTTCTAAAATAAAAATACCGGTAATAGCAAAAAGACTAAAAAGGGCAGTTACTTTTAAAGCTGCAGCAATTAAAAAAACAACAATCGAAATATAGAACCACTTTTGTTTACTCTCGAATAAAAAACGTATAAAATAATACCAGCCGATGATGGAAAATGCAAATGCTGATGAATTCGACAAAAAATTATTCCCATAATATACTAATACCGGCGAAGTAAAGAAGAGGAGGGAAAGAGTAATTGACCAAAAAACATCCTTTAACAAATAATGTAAAAGCCGGAAAAGAAAGAATAAACCAAGAAAAAACAAAAGCATATTAAAAATCCGGTAAACGAAATCATGGTATCCAAATATCTTGTAGAGAACAGCTACTGTAAAATATAAGATCGGTGTCTCACTGGTGCAACATTTTCCGTCCTTGCCGTTGTCAGAAGTTAAATTATGAGTCTCTGAATCAAAAAAATGCATTCCTCCCTGGTAGTAATTTAATGCTATGGAAGCGCAATCCGATTGCCTCCATTTATGAACCGATTGAGGACGTTTAAAAGCAATATCCTGATAATTGTAAAATAATGAAACTCCGGTTAATAATAAGATAAATAATAAAACTGCATAGTTTTTTTTCATAATCTGAATATAGTCTTATTGCATCTAACATTTATATTTTAGTGAAAGTATTTGACCGTCTTTCGCTATAACAGTTCGGAGCCTCCTTTCTCTGGGCTTACTGGGACAAAGCTACAAAACAATTACTTATTTATACAAATACTGCTTTAAAAATCCTCACGCAAATGAGCACCTAAAGCAAGACTTTTATATGAATATTTATTATAATGATTATCAGTACATTAAAATATTTTAGGATACTTCCTCGGGTTGTAATCGTGCATCATATTGTAGATGCAATCGAACACATCTTCGGCATTCGGGTTTGAGAAATAATCGCCGTCGGTTCCATAAGCCGCGCGGTGTGCCTGGGCTGTTACCGTGCGTGGTTCCGCA
>JBBRYZ010000049.1:0-26508 GCA_038237165.1 Bacteroidales bacterium
AAAACCAGCCTAACCACCGGGAGCTACTTTACATAATAGGCTCTTATGGGCTTCGTTTCTTTTTGGTATTATTGCGTATTTTCACTCAGCCCATAAGCCTATTATGTATTCGCTTCGCAAGTAGCCACTGCCTGTTTCCTTCCCGACCACGTCCCACTTCCTACGCGGTTGCGGAAGCTTCAAAAACTTCTTCATTACACTCCTCATTACGTTCGTTCATTCTCTCATTCGTGCCTCATTCGTTCATTCTCTCCACTCCATTCGTCATTGCATTCATCCGTTTTTTTCAGCATCCTCACCGCTCCCACAGCAGCAAACAATTTCGAGTGCCTGGTTACCTCGCCTACACACAAATACCTGCGCCTTTGCCCGGCCGGACGCTTTCCAACACACAAAAAATCCACCGTTACAGCGACCAGCCAGGTCTTCAGGCGCTTTCTCCGGTAACCAGTCTTACTCATTGTCAGCTGCTAAAACCTTCCCACTTACAGCATGACAAGTATTTTAGTAGGTTCTGAGTATTTGTTGACAAGCAGTTCGACGGGTTTTGAGTTTTGTTGACATGACATTTGAGTTTTAAGCGGTAAAGACTTGTGCGCTATCGCCCTCCGGTTGTTCGTTACAGCGCAAGCCACAGGCGTATGGTAAAGAATTTCTTTTCCCTGCGGGGCATTTTCGTATCCTCGGTGATACCGCTATCGCTGGCACACCCTCGTCTACAAATAGGGTTCGTTAATTAGTGTAACAAATACACTAAGTATTGCGTTACGGTTCTGGGCTTCGTTCCTCGCCCAGAACCTAACTTAAGTTTTTTCTAACCAAACAAATATTCATGTACGAGTTTACCCGCCCTCCCAACCCGAGTATAATATTAGTTGTACGAGCAAGCTCTTTTCAAATTGACATTTACGGTAAGTGCGGGGCTGCTCTTTTTTCTCTGCTTCGCATGCGTTGCCTTGTTTTGTGTGTGCTTCAAGCCTGGTGCCTGGATTCCAGATCCTGCATTGCACACACACACAAGGCATCCGCTTTAGTTAGGTTGTTCGCAGCAACTTACTGGCCTTACAGCATCACTTTTGACTTTTTTTTAAACGCTATGTTTTTGATTTCGTGATAGTTAAGTGCTATTTAGGTATTCAAGTACTTTAATTACTCACTTATTTTATGTGTGATTTACCACTTCCTTATTATCTTTCAGTGATTTACTTAAATTCCGTTTACACCTATAATAATCAGGTGTTTAGAGCCGTTTTTCAAAATCATTTCGTAACTCCCTTGGTAGGTAATGAATAGGTAAAAGCCCAAAAGTGTATGTAAATCTGTATGTAATAAAAACAAAAACGCTGTAAGTAATTAACCTACAGCGTTTTATATTAACTATCAGTGCCCAGAACAGGACTCGAACCTGCACAGCCGTAAGGCCACTGGTCCCTGAAACCAGCGTGTCTACCAATTTCACCATCTGGGCAGATGGATCTTCAATTTGTGTGATGAGTGCCCAGGACAAGACTCGAACTTGCACATCCTTAAGGACACCAGCCCCTCAAGCTGGCGTGTCTACCAATTTCACCACCTGGGCATTTTTTATTTAAAGAACTTTTGTATTCTGTATCGTTTTTAATCTTCCAACTCAATCTGGCGTGTCTTCCATCCCGATAGCTATCGGGATCACCACCTGGGCAAAGCGGGTGCAAAGATAGTATTTTTCTGAAACGATAAACAATGAAAATTTAAATATTTCATTTTTGGAAAGAATATCAGGATCTAAAATCATCCACGTCCTCATGCGCTTTTATCTAAAATATTTAATCAGCTGTAAACGTGCATTCTATAACACTGATTTATCTGATTTTTGTACAAATTCATGGTTAAGATAAAAATCCTTTCAAGTTGTGCCAATTTTCTTAACTTTGACAACCATACATATAAATCCAGATTTATGTTTACCAAAGACGACCTCAAGCAATTGCAATCGCGCGGAAGCGATCCGAAAGTAGTTGAAGCACAGATAGATAATTTCAAAAGAGGCTTTCCTTTTATTAACCTCGACAGGCCGGCAATTGTTGGCGACGGCATTAAAGCATTTAACCAACGCGATGCCAAGAAACTTTCGTATTACTACGATTCCAATTCGAAACGCTACGAAGTGCTGAAATTTGTCCCGGCATCGGGGGCAGCTAGCCGTATGTTCAAGCATTTGTTCGAATTTGTTGATTCCTATACCGGTTCGGACGAAGATATCAGCCAGCTTCAGACATCGCCAAAGCTTAAACTGGTAAAAGAATTCTTCGACCGGATTGAAGACTTTGCTTTTTATAGTAAGCTGTCAGAAACCATGCGTAAGGATGACTATGATATCCATGAATGTCTGGCAAAAAGAGAATATAAAACCATTATCGATTACCTGCTGAACCCAGTTGGACTTAACTATGCAAACCTCCCGAAAGGGTTACTCACATTCCACTCATACCCTGACGGTGCCCGTATGTCCATTGAAGAACATATGGTTGAAGCTGCCAATTATTGCAAGGATAAGGAAAAACGTTCAGCTATCCATTTTACAGTATCTCCGGAGCATGCCGATATGTTCCTCGTTGAAATTAACCGCGTAAAAGGAAAATACGAAGAGCTTTTTGATCTGAAATACGAACTTACTTTTTCATTACAGAAGGCTTCGACAGATACTATTGCCGTTGATATGAACAATAAGCCGATGCGCGAAGCCGATGGAAGGCTTATGTTCAGGCCAGGCGGACATGGCGCACTGATCGAAAATCTCAACGATCGTGAAAGCGAAATTGTTTTTATCAAAAATATCGATAATGTTGTCCCCGACAGCTTGAAAGCAGATACTTACCTGTACAAAAAAGTATTAGGAGGCTACCTCTTCGAAATACAGGATGTAATTTTTGAACATTTGGAAGTGCTGGATGACAAACCGGATGATGAAGATATCAGAAGCATATTGCGTTTAATAAAATCGAAACTTGGTTTTGTGGTTGATCCTGAAATCAGTTCCATGAGCCGTGAGGATAAAATCGAATATCTGCATCGCAAACTGAACCGGCCCATAAAGGTTTGCGGCATGGTTAAAAATGAAGGCGAGCCAGGCGGTGGGCCTTTCTGGGTGAGAGAACCAAACGGCGAAATCTCGCTCCAGATTGTCGAATCATCACAAATTGATCTGGAAGATTCACAGCAAAAAGACATACTTGGCAAATCCACTCATTTTAACCCGGTTGACTTGGTTTGCGGTGTTCGCGATTATAAAGGCAAGGTTTTCGATTTACGAAAATTTATTGATCCTGCTACCGGTTTTATATCCTATAAATCGAAAGACGGTAAAGATCTCAAAGCCCAGGAACTTCCGGGATTATGGAACGGCGCCATGGCAAACTGGATCACTGTTTTTGTCGAAATACCGAGCATTACCTTTAATCCGGTGAAAACGGTGAATGATTTATTGAGGAAGGAGCATCAGTAGGAATAGTGAAATCAAGATATTTTTGAAAATATTTTGTTTCTGTTATCCTTTAAGATAACTTTGCAGAATGGCAAGACAAATAATATTTCATGGAGCATATTTCATGGACTTTTATAAAACTCTGGATATTAAGGTCAAATCGAAAGTTCAGTATGTCTTCGAATTGATTAAACAAGTAGATGGAGTTCCTGAAAAGTTTCTTGCCCCAATGCATGGATACTAAGGACTATTTGAGATACGAATTGAATACCAGTCAAATATTTACAGAGTATTTTGCTGTTTTGATGAAGGAAGATTAGTAGTGTTATTTAATGCATTTCAGAAGAAGAAGCAGAAAACACCAAAAACGGAGATAGAACGGGCAGTAAGACTAATGAAAGAGTACTTTGAACTTAACAAAGAAAAGCTATGACAACCGATATAGAAATCAGGGCTTTTGAAGAATTAATAGAAAGCGAATACGGTGAACTTGGAACTGATAGTCGTAATGAATATGAACAGAAGTCTCAGATGTTTATCGTGAGTGAAATGCTTAAAGAGGCCAGAAAGCAATCCAATTTAACACAAGAGCAATTAGCCGAGAAATCGGGGACAAAAAAGAGCTATATTTCTAAATTAGAAAATGCTAAAGGGAATATTCAGCTTTCAACTTTAATCCGTATTTTTGAGAAAGGACTTAACCGTAAAATCGGGCTTACTTTTCTTTAAAATTTAAACTGATATCAGTATTCAGTCTGTCCAGGCTGATGCCCAATCATAATCAAATCCTACGGAGTCTTTTAAGGTGCCAACCTACTTATACTCCAGGCATTCCCTTCCAGCAAATATTGAATCCTGTCGTGAAGCCTGCCAGGTCTGCCCTGCCAGAATTCGATGCGATCGGGTTTTAAGCGGTAACCGCCCCAATGAGCCGGACGCGATATATTTTCGTTTCCTTCATTAAACAAGAGCATTTCGCGTTCCTCTTCAAGCTTTGTTCGTGAGGAAATTGGTGAACTTTGCGGCGATATTACCGCGTTAATGCGGCTTTCGAGAGGGCGCGAATAAAAATAAGTATCTGATTCATCTTCATCCGTTTTACTCACTATTCCTTCAATACGGACCTGCCTTTCGGTATGAGGCCAGAAAAACGTGAGCGCCGCAAAATGATTTCCGCTTAACTGTACCCCTTTTCGACTCAGGTAATTGGTAAAAAATACAAATCCATTTTCATCAAACGATTTTAATAAAACCACCCTTGCAGATGGCCGCAAGTCAGCTGAAACTGTTGAAAGAATCATTGCCGTGGCCTCCGGCTCACCTGATTCCATGGCTTCATTTAGCCACTCCCTGAACCAATTCACCGGATCAACCGAAAATTCTTCGTCTTGAATGGCACTATACTTGTAATCTTTGCGGATATCTCTTAAATCCATAGTTTTGTTTTGAAAAGTATTTGGATCTGGGTTTTAATTAACTGTTTTAAAGATAGTCCGAAGTCGGGAGTCCGAAGTCGGAAGCATAAAATGCATATTGCTTCGATCTTCGGTATTTGGTAGGAGGACTTCTGTCTCCGGTCTTCCGACTTCAATCTTTAGTCTCCGTTCTTCCATCTCCAGTTTCCGGTCTTCGGTCTTCCATCATCATAAACAAAATTTGCACACCAATGTTTTGAACATACCGTTTCAATTTAATTGCAGGTAGCTTCTGATTTAGTATCTTCGCACTGAATTTAATATTCGCTTTTACCCCCTGTCTATGAAATTCCTTTCTACTTTTATTTTTCTCGTTTTGATTTCGACTTTTGCTGTCCAGGCACAGGTTAAAGAAGATTTTAATCCTTCAAAATACACAAACGACATCCTGAAAAAACGTACGCTTAAAAATGCTGAAATGCTTACTGATGCTCATTCTCCCATTCCGGATGAAGAAAAGGTTTCGTTTCAAAAATTAAATTATTACAAGCCCAATGCCAAATTCCGAAAAGTAGCCAGTTTCGAACGATTCGACCAGGCAACCCATTTCCTGATGAAAACTTCTACCGACAGGCTTCCGGAATATTCTATTTATGGAAAAGTCACCTTCATGCATAAAAACAAAAGCTATTCGCTGAATGTATATCAGAACATAGATCTGATAAAGAAGCCCGGATTTGAGAAGTATCTGTTTATTCCTTTCAACGACGAAACCAACGAGCACGAAACCTATGGAGCCGGAAGGTTCCTGGATGTATACGAAACCGGAACTGATATGCTGGTGATTGATTTCAACGAAGCATATAATCCTTATTGTGCCTACAACCATAAATACTCCTGCCCTATTCCGCCCGAATCAAACAACTTAAAACTTAAGGTGAAAGCCGGTGAAAAGAAATGGCACAAATAAATCTGTGAAACTCAGATACAAAAAATCAGATATTCACTTTTTATACCAGGCTCAGATATTGTAAAATAAATCATGGCAAGAGTTGTTGAAACATCAGGTACCAGAATGACACTCAGGCGTTTGCTGCGGAGGCCAAAATACCGATATATGGTGGTAAACCGCATAGTTCCACATTTGCCCTGGCTGGTTCTTATTGCTATGGCGACTTTTTTATACAAAGCCAGGATATTTGCGGATTCAGGATTTTATGTTGCCCAGGTAATCAACAACCAGAATTTTTACATCGAATATCTGCGTATTGTTTCGGTTATTCCACAAATTATTCCTTTGATCGGAATATGGACAGGAATTGAAATCAGGTATATCTTCCTGCTCTTTTCGCTGAGTCATGTTGTGTTTTTCTACTTTCTTTTTCTTTTTGTATATTACGGTCTGCGCGACAGGCGATCGGGGCTTCTGATCATTTTATCGCAGACAGTGGGCATTATGTTTGGATTTTTCACACCCATGTTCGAATTGTACTATGGTGTGCCACTGCTGATAACATTCTATGCCATCTGGCGGCTGCCTTTCCGTTTCCGGACAATCTTCGTCCTTCTTATAATCGAAGTTCTTGTACTATTGAGCCATCCTTTGGCATTTATGCTGTTTGCTTACGTGTTGTTGTACGACTTTACAAAAAAAACCGCCAAACCATTTAAGTTCTATATTCCTGTTATTCTGGTATATGCAGGATCAATGCTGCTAAGGTATTATGTGAAGTCCAATTATTTGCCTGGAATAAT
This sequence comes from Bacteroidales bacterium, assembly GCA_038237165.1. Lineage (GTDB taxonomy): Bacteria > Bacteroidota > Bacteroidia > Bacteroidales > UBA4417 > UBA4417. Next base: position 6,634 of record JBBRYZ010000049.1, read on the forward strand.
AGCAGGGATTGTAAACAATAACCTTCCCGATCTCATTAACCCGGTAAATTTTAAAGCGTTTGGATTATTCATGCTGAGTAATTATGCGGAACTGCTGGTTGCCTTTATCCTTACTATTTACCTGCTTGCAACCCAGAAACATTGGTTCAGGCTTTTTATTGTAGCAGTTACCTTCTTTGCTTATGTATTCCTTGTAAATTCAGTTTATCCGCTTCCTGAGGAGCACAATATGGAACAATTAATGTTTCCCTTTGTCCCTTTAATTTTTGTTCCATTGGTTTACAGCTTTCCAACTGTTGGCAGGCAGGGTCTATTGAATATCTCAATTTTACTGGTTTCGGCTCTTATTGCTTACCGCCTGGCAGTTATTTATAATGGCGGCGAAAAATTTGCAAAGCGTGTTGCCCAAATGGAACAACTTATCCATGCCGCGCGGCAGAAAGGAGGCAATAAATTTGTTGTGTCCAAGCAAGCTGTTGATCATGGATACACGCGGTTTAGCAATTCGTATCCGGTTGAAACTTTGCTGCTGAGCGCTATCGATGGCAATGATATTTCGACAACTATAATCCCTGATGAAGATTTCAGATATGACAACTCCATTCGTGCCAACCAGTTTGTTTTCCGTAAAGGTGAGCTAAAGCCACAGAGTTGGCTCAACAAAAGGTATTTCCACCTGGATATTGGAGAGTACCGCACACTTAACGATTCTACCCCTAATTTCAATGTAAATGCTACGGCAGGCAATCTTCGCATAATAATTAATTCGAAAAACATCTATGGCGCCGGTGATACGGCCTGGATTCCGGTTACAATCAACAACAAAGGTAAGACGCCACTTTATTCGGGAATAAAAAACAATGTATTTTTGTCCTACTTTTGGGTCGTAAATAATGATGTATTGAACTGGAACGAAATCAGAACTCCTTTGCAGGCTGATATTAAAGGCACACTGAAACAGGATATTGAAATAGTCGTACCACCCAATAAAGGTAAGATGCAACTCAAGGTTGATATACTTGCCGATGGAAACTGGCTGGGAATTTATAGCCAGGAGGATGTGATGGTATACTAATTGCTGATGGATTTAGTTATTATTACGATTAAAACAGAAACAAATAATTTTTTACCTGAAATGAAAAAAACAATTGCTTTCCTTTTTGCTTTATGCATACTTACAAACTTGCAGGCTGCCGAAAAAGGCTATAAAATTACCGTAAAACTTACAGGATCGGCCGACACATCTTTGCTTCTGGCACATTATTACGGCACAAAACAATACCTCGACGATACCGCATTCCGTAACAAACAAGGATTATTTATATTCGAGGGCAAAGACAAACTGGTTGATGGGATGTACATTATAGCTGGACAGAATAAAAGCAAGTATTTTGATTTTTTCGTTACCGGAACACAACAAATGGATTTCGCGTGCGATCCGGCCAATATTATCAATACTATGCAAGTTAAAGGATCGGACGACAACAAGGTGTTCTTTGCATATATAAAATACCTGGGTGGTAAACAGGCTGAAATTGAACCTTTGAACAACTGGATGAAAACTAACCGTAACCGCACTGATTCCGTCGAAATCGTTAAATCCCGCATCGAAACTATTGATAAAGACGCCAAAGCGTATATAAAAAACTTTTATACAGCTAATCCGGAAATGCTTTCGGCAAATTTCGTAAAAGCGAACAATGAACCCGATTACCTGCAATATATTACTTCTCCGGATGGCAAAGTCGATTCTACAAAACTCTATCAAACCTATAAGTCTCACTATTTCGACAATTTCAATTTTTCCGATCAAAGGCTTATTTATACCCCGGTTTTCGCACAGAAAATAGATTTCTATTTTGACAAAATGGTTGTACCTGTTCGCGATTCATTGGAAAAGGACATCGACAGGGTAATGGCACTTTCGGCTGTAAATAACGAAATGCAGAAATACATGGCCTGGTTTCTTTCGCTCAAATACGAAACATCCCAGGTAATGGGTCATGATGCCATGTTTGTTTATATTGTGCGCAAATACCTGGAAACCGGTAAGGTGGGTTGGCAATATCCCGAAGTAAAAGACAATGTGATTAAACGGGTAAATACAATTGAGCCGCTGTTGCTCGATAAAGTTGCGCCCAACCTCATTCTGGTTGATACCAACAATGTGGCACATTCACTTCTGGCAACCAAAGCACGTTATACTTTACTATTTTTCTGGGAAAGCACCTGTGGCCATTGCCAGGCAGAAATGCCTAAAGTGTTGGAATTTTATGATGAGTTCCATTCAAAATACAATCTGGAGATATATGGTGTAAGTACGGATACTTCGTTGGTGAAGTGGAAAGCCTACGTTAAAAAGGAAAATATGCCGTGGATCAATGTGAACGGTCATATGAGTGTAAGCGGGAATTATCATACACTTTATGATATAAGAAGCACACCTATTATGTACCTGCTGGATGAAGATAAAAAAATTCTGACCAAATTCCTGCTTATCGAAGATATCAGCAATGTAATCACAAAACGGGAAGAGGAATTAGCGAAGAAGAAAGAAAAGAAGCCGTAGAGAAGGGTTTCAATGTTTCAGGTTTCAGGTTTCAGAGTTACAGTGTTACAGACCGCTGAGCGATCCCGATAACTATCGGGACTAAGCGCAATGTTTCAGGTTTCTTAATTCACATTTCCGGAAATAAAAGAAGATTTCTCCAAATCCCAAGTCCCAAGCACCAAGCACTTTGCACCAAGCACAAAAATAAATCTACTATATAATTACTCAATCTACCCCATGACCCCATCACGAACTATCTGGATTACCGGAGCATCATCAGGAATAGGCGAAGCATTGGCCATGCAATGGGCTACGGCAGGAACCAGACTTATTCTTTCTAGTTTTGACGAGAAACAGCTTGAAGATGTTTCTCTAAACTGTGAAAAGAAAGGCGCCGAAGTACACAAAGTTGTTTTCGATCTGACCAAGGAAAATGAAATCAGTGATGCTGTGGTCAGAGTTCAGGCTCTTACGCCGAAAGTTGATATCCTTGCCAACGTTGGCGGCATCGGGCAGCGCTCGCTCATTATTGAAACACCTGCTGAAGTTGCGCGCAAAGTAATGGAAACCGATTTCTGGGGACATGCAACACTAACATCCAAAATATTGCCCTTTATGGTGAAAACCGGCGGGGGAACCATTGTGGTGATGAGCAGCCTTTCGGGATTATTCGGATTCCCGCAACGCTCATTTTATTGCGCCGCCAAGCATGCACTTCATGGATTTTTCGAGACCTTGAGACTTGAACATCATAAAGATAACATTTACGTAACAATGGTTTGTCCCGGAAGAGTAAAGACAAAATTCTCCCTTTCCGCACTCACTTCAACCGGAGGAGCTCACGGACTGATGGATAAAGGCCAGGAAAACGGCGTGAGTGTTGAATACGCTGCAGCCAAAATTGATAAAGCCGTCAGAAAACATAAAAAACAAATCATCGTTGGTGGAAAAGAAGTACTTATGCCTTACCTCAAACGGTTCACCCCCTGGATTTTTTACAAGATTGCATTGAAGATAGATCCGAATGCTTAATTTCGGAATGCCTGATGAAAAATTTGAACGTAGACGACACGGAAAGAACGGATGATTGCGGATTTTTAAAAAAGATTTTATTGTTGGATTCTAAAACCTGAAGAACAGAAGCAATTAAACCTTTTTTACTCCGTAACACTTGATTTCTGGCATAACGGAACCATTGAACGCGAAGAATTGAACCTTTGAACGCGAAGCATTGAACTCTACAGGCATTGAACCTTTGAACATATGAACATTTGAACATTTGAATAAATGAACAATAGAATAATTGAATAATTGAATAATTGAACAATAGAACAATAGAATTGGGAGCCGGGAAACACAACCCCTGAATCCCAACCACTAACACCTTAATTAACAATGAATAAAGTTACAATCAGCGGAATACAGCAACTCGGAATCGGAGTGTCGAATGTTGCCGAAGCATGGAAATGGTATCGCAAATACCTGGGAATGGATATCAAGGTTTTTGAGGAAAGCGCGACAGCAGCTCTCATGCTGCCATACACAGGCGGAGTTCCACAGAAACGACATGCTGTGCTGGCGCTGAACCTGAGCGGTGGCGGTGGATTCGAGATTTGGCAATATACCGAACGCGTGCCGCAGCCCCCAAAATTTGTTCCCGCGCTTGGTGACCTGGGTATATTTGCAGCAAAAATAAAGTCACGCGATGTACGTAAAACCCACGACTATTTTACATCCGAAAATCTAAATGTAAGTCCGGTAACAAAGGATCCTGATGGCCGTGCCCATTTTTTCCTCACTGATCCATACAACAATATTTTTCAGATCATCGAATCCGACAACTGGTTTGCCGATGAGAAAAAAAATACAGGCTCAGTTTATGGCGTGCTGGTTGGCGTGAGCGATATCAATAAAGCCATGAAAGTGTATTCTGATATTCTTGGCTATGATAAAGTTGTGTTCGATACAAAATCAATGTTTCCGGATCTTGCTTTTCTGAAAGGCGGTGATGCTACCTTTCGCAGGGTGCTGCTCAAAAGCAGTAAGCCCCGTCTGGGAGCCTTTGCACGCATGTTCGGCGAAAGCGAAATTGAACTTGTTCAGGTCGAAGACCGCACTCCACGGAAAATATTTGAAGATCGTTTCTGGGGCGATCTCGGGTTTATTCACCTTTGTTATGATATTCAGGGAATGCAGGCTTTAAGAGCCGGCTGTGCCGAACGGGGATTTCCTTTTACGGTTGACAGTGCCTCAAACCTTGGAGAGAGCTTTGATATGGGCGAAGCTGCCGGTCATTTCTCCTACATCGAAGATCCCGATGGCACACTGATTGAATTTGTGGAAACACATAAAGTTCCCATCCTCAAAAAATTTGGCTGGTACCTCAACTTACGTAAGCGTAATCCTGAAAAATTTCTGCCCGACTGGATAGTAAAATCACTGGGTATGAATAGAGTAAAGGATTAATCTGAAAAAATAGCTTTGAAGCCAGATTTAAAAAATTACAAAGCTCCCTAATTTCTCTCTTTCCATATTCTTCCATCCTGAACAATATGCCAGGTGAATTTGCCATCCAAACTTGGCGCAATCGCCTCGTAAGTGGTGTAAGTTAGTTTTATACCTGGCGAAAATGCTTTCCCACCCACTAAATAATTATCCAGTCCAAGCATTTTAAAATCAGAGGTATAGCAGTTATTTTTAGCAAAATAAGCTTTCTCCTTGTAATACAGCATACGGAGCGCCCATTTCACATCGTTATCAGGATCAGGGATGTATGCATCGTTTCCTTTGCCGGCAATCTTATCGGAGAATTGCAAAAAGCCCCAGGTTTCGGGCTGGTGCATGGCAATTACGCCCTGTGGCGACCACACCCAGTTATTCTCAGGCAAAAGCTTTTCCTTGCCATCAACCTGGTGAGTACGCCTCTTATATTTTCCATCAACTACATCCACATTCCATTCAACACGCGAAAAATCAATACGATATTGCTCTCCGTTGACAGGAATTTCCCCGGTTGAACTTAACTCGGCAAGTGCATCCAGCGGAACTGCAATTTCGATGGTCCAGCCTCTGTCGGTATCTTTCGGATCGTTAATAGTTCCATCCACATGAACCGCTGATTTTATACCATTAAAATTCCAATTATCAATGGCAACGTTTTGTTTCGGTGAATCCCGGTAAGGTTTCAGCAGCATCAGATCCCACTGGGTATTCAAAGCATTCATTTCATATTCCACGTAATTATGTGTGTCGCCATCAGGATCAATAAACACTTCAAAATCGTTATCATTAAAAATAACGCTTTCTCTTTCGGTGAGTGTCGCCCACACATTAGGCTCTTCCAGTTCAGCGGCAATATACAGAAACTTATTATCCCACAACATTTTAACCCTGGTTTTATAAGTAGGCTCAGGTTTCAGGCTGCCTTCGATATCCACAAAATATTCACTCCATGCTAAATTGTGCCAGTCAGGCTCGGTGAGCAATCCATCAACTGTTATTGGAGTTGAAACACGGTAGCAAACATAACTCCTTGGATTAATAGGAATTGCCGGTTCCTGGGCATAAACAGAATATGCGAAAAACCCAATTATGCAAGCAAACAGAAATTTGATTTTGTTTTTCATTTTAAAGTTGATTTAAATTCCCGAAAAACGTTGAAGGCAAATATTTCTTTACCAAAGTAACAAAAAAATAAATTACAAAACTTTATAAATAAATTTAAAATGATTGTATTTTTACCAATCATTAAAACTAATCAATTCTTCTAATCTATCCCTGATTGTTATGAAAAATATAGCAGTTCTCCTGGTTTTTACCCTGACTTTATCATTCGTCGCGCTGGCTCAGAAAATGCCGGTTGATTACGTCAATACATTTATCGGCACCGGTGGCCATGGTCATACTTATCCGGGTGCAACCATGCCTTTCGGAATGGTTCAGCTTAGCCCTGATACAAGGCTCGAAGGCTGGGATGGCTGTGGCGGCTATCATTACGACGACAGTTACATATACGGTTTCACACATACACACCTCAACGGCACCGGTATTCCCGACCTTTGCGATATACTTGTTATGCCGACCACAGGCGAAATCCGCTGGAACAATGGATCAGATGGAAAACCAGGATATGGTTCAAAGTTCAGGCATAACAGCGAAAGCTCTGAACCCGGATATTATAAAGTGGTTCTCGACGATTATAACATAACCGCCGAACTCACCACCACCACCCGTGCCGGTATGCATTGCTATACTTTTCCAGAAAGTAAGGAAGCAAATATTCTGGTCGATCTTTTCCATCGCGATGAAGTGCTGGAATCTTCCATCAAAGTGATCAGCAATACGCAGATCGAAGGCCTCAGACGCTCACGTTCCTGGGCTGAGAACCAGTATGAGTATTTTGTAGCTGAGTTTTCAACACCATTTACTTCGTATGAAATTGCTGTGGATAACAAAATACAGCCTGGTATCAAAAGCACTGAAAATAAAAAGAATATCAAAGCCTTTTTCCATTTCAATACAACAACAGGCGAAAAGATTTATGTAAAAGTGGGTATTTCGGCAGTAAACGAAGACGGTGCACGCCTGAACCTGGAAACCGAAATACCAGGCTGGGACTTCGTCAAAGTCCGCAGCAATGCCAGAGCAGCATGGACCAAGGAACTTTCCAAAATAGAAGTGGAAGGCGGAACTGATACTCAAAAAACTGTTTTTTATACCGCCTTGTACCATACCATGGTTAACCCGAACATTTATATGGACGTGGATGGCAGCTACCGCGGCGGCGATCTGAAAATTCACAAGGATGCATCATTTACCAATTATACCGTTTTCTCATTGTGGGACACCTACAGGGCATACCATCCGCTGATGACAATTATCGATCAGAAACGTACGCTCGACTACATTAAAACTTTCCTTAAGCAATACGATGAGAGCGGATTGCTGCCGGTATGGGAACTCGAAGGGAATGAAACTTTTTGCATGATCGGCTACCATTCCATTCCTGTAATAGTTGATGCCTATCTGAAAGGAATAAAAGGCTTTGATACCGAAAAAGCTTACGCAGCTATGCTTAAAAGCGCCACCCGCGAAGGCAACCACGGTCTGAAAGCACTGGATCAGAATGGGTTCATTTCCACTGAGGATGAATCAGAAAGCGTTTCAAAAACCCTTGAGTATGCCTACGACGATTGGTGTATCGCACAGTTTGCAAAGTCAATCGGGAAAGAGGATGCTTATAAATATTTCATTAAACGGGGCCAGAATTACAAAAATGTATTCGATAATTCAACCGGATTTATGCGTGCCCGCTCCAACGGCGGCTGGTTTAATCCTTTCGATCCATTTGAGGTAAATTTCAATTATACCGAAGCCAATTCGTGGCAGTATAGTTTTTCGGCTGTTCAGGATATGAATGGATTTATCAACCTCCACGGTGGAAAGGCAAACCTGGCTAAGAAGCTTGATATGCTGTTCAGCGCTTCCACTAAAACTTCGGGCCGCGAACAGAGCGATATTGCGGGACTGATCGGCCAGTATGCCCATGGCAACGAACCCAGTCATCACATTGCTTATCTCTACTCATTTGTTGATCAGCCCTGGAAAACGCAGAAACTTATCCACCAGATTCTGAGTACTTTATACCGCAACAATCCTGACGGGCTTACAGGAAATGAAGATTGCGGTCAAATGTCGGCATGGGCGGTAATGAGCGCAATGGGATTTTACGAAGTAACACCCGGAAGCGATTTTTATGTTATCGGAACTCCCTGGTTCAGCAAGGTGACAATTAACCTCGAAAGCGGGAAAAAATTTGTAGTTAAAGCAAAAAATATCTCAGATAAGAATTTTTATATTCAGTCGGCAACGCTTAACGGAACGAAATACACGGCATCGTTGCTGAAACATGCGGATATTATGAACGGAGGCGAACTGGTATTTACTATGGGATCCCAACCTAATAAAAACTGGGGTGTTGATCCGCAAAATGAGCCTTCAACTTCCATTACCGACAATGTGATAGTTCCTGCTCCTGCGATTATGGAAGCCACAAAATCTTTCAAGGACAAAAAGGAAATCAGGATCAGCGGACCAGCCGGAGCATCAATTTTCTACAGCCTTACCGGAACTGACGGCAAAACAACAACACAGGAATACAAAGGCCCGTTTACCATTAATCAGAATTCGGAAATAAAGCTTTATGCCCAGATGAATGGAAGTGTCAGCAAGGTTGTATCAGCCGAATTTATTAAAATGAAAGGCGACAGGGATATAAAACTGACGTATCCACCGGCCAATCAATATTCCAACGGAGGAGCCAATAACCTTATAGATGGTATCCGTTGTGCTCCTGATTTCAGAGTAGGCGGATGGCTTGGCTTTGAAAAAGTGAACCTTGAAGCCATCATTGATCTGCGTGAAGTAAAATCTGTAACCACTTTCGGTGCCGGTTTCTTGCAGGATATAGGATCATGGCTATTTATGCCTTCGCAGGTCGAATTTTTTGTTTCCGAAAACGGAACCGATTATCGCTCAGCCGGAGTTGTTAAAAATGATGTTCCGCAGGATAAGGATGGAGGAATCGTTAAAACATTCGAAATGATAACTCCGGTTCTCAAAGCCAGGTATATAAAAGTGATTGCAACCAACATAGGCAATTGTCCACCGGGTCATAAGGGACAAGGCGCTCCGGCATGGATGTTTGCGGATGAAATTATTGTGAATTAGATGGGATTAATTCCATAGAAATTAATTAGCCGGTTTAATGCAGTTTAGGATAAACATGAGCAACAGATTATTTACAGGCTAAATACCAGCTTTCAATAAAGTAAATCTTGCTCATTGAGCAATAATAATTTCTTTCTCTCTTCTGTTGTAAATCTTCTTCATTTTAAACTCAGTTACAGGTTCAAAAACTTGCATCTTTATTCTCAAAACTTTGATTTAGCATTTATAGTCAACACGAAACTCTGATTTAAAACCATACATCTATGAAAAACATTAAAACTTCGCTTCAAAATGCCAAAATCACCTTTAGCATATTGGCCATTTTCCTGATGCTGTTTGCTGTAAATACGGCGATTGCTCAAAATCCAATGATGCAATATCCTGATATTTCGAATAATACTGTGGTTTTTGAAAGTGGCGGGGATATCTGGAAGGTGGCGACTGAAGGTGGTGTTGCAACTCGCCTCACTTTCAGCGACGGTCGCGAAAGCAATCCCAAATTTTCGTCCGACGGCAAATTAATTGCCTTTACCGGCGAATACGATGGAAACCCGGATGTATATGTAATGAACAGTAATGGTGGCGAAATCAAACGCCTCACCTTTCATCCCGGAATGGATGAAGTAATCGGGTGGAACGCTGTAAAGAATAAAATCATGTTCATTTCGGGCCGGCAAAGTACATCAAGGTATAACAAGATGTTTCTTGTTTCACCCGATGGAACCGGTCTGGAAGAGATGATTATGTACGATGCAGCGCGGGGAAGTTTTAACGCCGATGGTTCCAAAATAGCTTTCAATAAGGATAACCAGGACGAGGCAACCTGGAAACGCTACACAGGCGGCCGGGCGCAGGAAGTGTACATTTATGATTTCAAAACCAATGAGGAGATCAATATCAGCAACTATAAAGGAGCTGACCAGATCCCGATGTGGATTGGCGACAAAATCTACTTTAATTCCGACAGGGACAGGGTTCTCAATATATATTTTTACGATACCGGAAACGGAAAAATTGAACAATTGACAAAGCACACCGGGTACGATGTTCGTCATCCCAGCGACGGAGGGAATAAGATTGTTTATGAAGTGGGTGGTGAAATATGGATGGTTGATGTTATCACAAAGGAATCGAACAAAATTCCAATCCAGATTCTGGCCGATATGGAAGAAACCCGACCGTATATGAAGGATATAAGCAAGGATATCAATGGCGTAGATATTTCTCCTTCGGGGAAAAGGGCGCTCATTGTTGCCCGTGGAGAAGTATTTACAGTTCCACAAAGTAACGGGCCAACCCGCAATATCACCAATAATTGCGGCGCAAGAGATAAGGATGCAACATGGTCGCCGGATGGAAAACAGATCGCCTACCTCTCCGACAAAACCGGCGAATACGAGATTTATATTGTTAAACCGGATGGAAAGGAAGATGCTATAAAGCTTACCTCTCATAAAGACGGATACAGGCACACCCTGAAGTGGTCGCCCGACAGCCGTAAAATTGCCTACACGGATCAGACGCTGACCCTTTACTTTATTGATGTTGCAACAAAAGTTATTACGAAAGTCGATAAAGAGGATTACGAAAATGTGGATGTTTCAATGGATGTAAAATCAATTTATGATTTTTCGTGGTCGCCCGACAGCCGGTTTATCGTTTATTCAAAAATGAATAAGGATTTCATGTACCAGCTCTATGTTTACGCATTGGAGGCTAAAACCATTAATTGTGTCAGCAACGGATTGTTCCACGACTTTAATCCTGTATTTACAAAAGACGGGGAGTACATATTGTTTGTTTCCGACAGGCAATTTGAGCCAACCTATTGTGATATTGAATGGGAAATGGTTTACCAGAAAATTGCAGGTATTTATGCTATGACACTTAAAAAAGAAGGCAATTCAATTTTGCCTTACAAAAGCGATGAAGAGAACCCGACAGAACCACCGGCTAAAATAACCACACCGGTGCAGATTCGTATTGATTTTGAAGGCATCGCTAATCGCACAGAGTCGCTTCCGCTAAAAAAAGGCAACTATAGGAACTTATCTGTGAATGGCACCTCACTTTTTTACCTCAATGCGAATGAAGGTAACTTTAACCGTTTTGAGATAGGCGAACCGGGGCCACGAACGCTCTACTCCTATTCATTTGCTTCGAAGAAAGAGAAATCAATCGCCGAAGATATCAGTAACTATAAGCTTTCGGCTGATGGCGAAAACATTATCTGCTTGAAAGATAACACTGTTTCAATTGTCCCTTCAGTTGGCGGAAGTGCCGGCAATGTCAACCTCTCGGATCTAAAAATATGGTATGAGCCGATGAAAGAGTGGAAACAGATATTTAACGAGGCATGGCGAATGGAGCGCGATTATTATTACGAACCCAATATGCACGGTCAGGATTGGAATTTCATGAAACAGAAATACGGAAAACTTGTCGATAAGGCGTCATGCCGGCAGGATCTGACCTTTATAATCGGGGAAATGATCGGAGAGCTTAATACTTCTCACACCTATGTGTATGGTGGTGACCCGAAACGCTCGGCTGAAAAGGTGAATGTCGGAATGCTTGGCGCCGATTATAAAACTGATCTGAAAAACAACCTGTACCAGTTTAAAAAGATTTATAGGGAAAGGGATTGGTCACGCGAAATCTGGCCGCCACTTGCAAAACCGGGATTAAATATTAATGAAGGCGATTACCTGCTGAAGGTGAATAATACAGATGTTAAGGCTGTCAAGGAAATTTACAGTTACTTTACCGGATTAGCCCGTAAACAGATAACTCTGACGGTTAATTCAAAACCAACTCTTGATGGTGCCCGCGAAGTAGTTGTTGAACCGGTAAGCGCCGAAAATGGAATACGCTATATGGACTGGCTTGAAACCAACCGACTGGCGGTTGACAAAGCTTCGAACGGGAAGATCGGATATATTTATATGCCCGACACTTATAATGCCTCTGCCATTGATTTTCCGAAGTATTTCTATTCACAAACCCAGAAAGAAGGCATTATCCTCGATGGTCGTTTTAACGGCGGCGGTCTAGATCCTGAAATTTTCCTGCAGCGATTGCTAAAAAAACCGCATGGATACTGGACACGACGCAACTCTGTGGATCAGACCATACCTTTCCTGGCGGTAACAGCGCAAATGGCTCTTTTAACAAACCGCTATGCAGGCTCGGGTGGCGATGAACTTCCTTACGAATTTCAATTCAATAAAATGGGGCCGGTAATCGGCACACGTACATGGGGCGGCTTAGTGGGCATTTCGATGTTTATCAAGTTGATTGATGGCGGCGGACTAACTGCTCCCGACTATCGTATTTATAACGGTAAGGGCGAATGGGTGGTTGAAAATAAAGGAGTTACACCTGACATTGTTATTGATATTGATTCGAAGAAATATGCGGAAGGAACAGATACCCAGCTTATGAAAGGTGTTGAAGAAGTTATGAAAAAGATCAGTGAGAATCCGCGCGTAACACCGAAACACGAGGCATTTCCGGTTGATAGATAATATATATAAGGCAATCCTGTGTAGGCTAAACATTTATACAGGATTGCCGTTTTACAAGCAAAATAAAATGCTATGATCCGAAAAATGACTCATAAGGATGGCCCAAAGGTTCTCGAAATCTATAAGATGGGAATCGAAACCGGGAATGCAACCTTCGAAACCAACGTTCCTTCATGGGAAGATTGGGACTCGGGCCACCTGAAACATTCGCGTTTTGTTTATACCGACAATGGGAAAGTAATGGGATGGGTTGCGTTGTCGCCGGTATCGTCGCGATCAGCATACGAGGGCGCAGCCGAAATCAGCATATATATTGATACGGATACACACGGGAAAGGAATTGGCTCGCTGCTTATGTACCAGGTGATAACCTCATCCGAAGAGCATGGAATCTGGTCGCTACATTCAAGTGTATTCCCCGAAAATACGGTCACGCTCAAACTGCATGAAAAATTCAATTTCAGGATCATCGGAACCAGGGAAAAAATTGCACAAATAGATGGAAAATGGAGAGATACTATATTGCTGGAAAGACGCTCAGCAATGACTGGTCTTTAAATAAAAAAGGAATTTTACTTTTTTTGATTAAGTAATTGCAGCGCCGGGAGCAGGTTTTATTTGCTGAGTTAAAAATTAAATACTCTTATCTTTGCATCCGGAAATCTTTCCTCAAAATTCCAGGAACAAACAATCATGCCCTTTTCGTCTTTAGGCCTCACTCCTACTCTGTTAAAATTGCTGGCCGGCCAAAATTACACTCAGCCATATCCTATACAGTTGGAAGTAATTCCTGCTATTTTGAACAAAAAAGATATTCTGGGAATTGCGCCTACCGGCTCGGGTAAAACTGCCGGATATGTATTGCCTGTATTGACGAATCTGCAGAAGAAAACAATTACAATAAACAGGTTTGTTAATGTGCTCGTATTGGTTCCTACGCGCGAACTGGCAGTACAGGTTCGGGAAGTATTCCAGATTTTCAGCCCTGGACTTCCCGAGCCTGTAAAAACTCTCGCGGTTTTCGGTGGTGTTTCTATTAACCCTCAAATGATGGCTTTGCAGGGAGTAAATGTTTTGATTGCTACTCCCGGAAGGCTTCTTGAACTGGTTGAGGCAAATGCAGTTCACCTTTCGGAAATTAACACACTTGTATTAGACGAAGCCGACAAAATGCTTAACCTTGGTTTTAAGGAAGAGATGACTCGCATTTTCGCTCTTTTGCCTCAAAAACGTCAAAACCTACTTTTTTCAGCAACATTGAGCGATGATGTTAACAATATTAATCAGATATTGCTTCATGATCCTTTAGTTATAAAAATAGAATCAGAGCCTGATAACATTGACCTGATCACTCAGTTGGGGTATTTTGTTACTAACGAGAAAAAAGGCCCGCTGCTGCGTTACCTGATTAAAAGCAATACCTGGAAGCAAGTCCTGGTTTTTACTTCCTCTATTTATTCGGCTGATAATGTGGTTGATAAACTACGTAAAAACGGAATTGACGCCATGTCCATTCACAGCAAAAAGAGCCAGGGATCACGAATGGAAGCGCTGAGCGAATTTAAAGCAGGCAAACTTCGTGTGTTGGTTGCCACCGATCTGATTTCACGCGGTATCGATATTCAGTTTTTACCTCATGTAATTAATTATGAATTACCTCGCTCACCCAAAGAATTTATCCATCGCATTGGAAGAACCGGTCGTGCCGAATCGCCCGGCGAAGCCATTTCATTTGTTACAGAAGCTGACAAGGATCATTTTAAAGTGATTCAGAAAAAGATGGGCAAGTGGATAACTATGATCGACAGTGAAGGCATGGATTTAAAGGTTGGAAAATATTAGACACATTGCAAATAATCATGAAATGAAGAATGTAAACAAGCCACTGATTACGCAAATTACATAGATAAGATAAAATGTCCTGAAACCTGCTTTTGTCATTAAAATTACTAAAAGCACTTTTAAATCTGTGCAAATCTGTGAAATCTGTGGCAGAATATATCAAATAGTATCAATATTAAAACTACTGAAAGCAATTCTAAACCTGTGAAATCTGTGGTAAAAAAAATTATCTGAACCATAATATTACTATCTGATTAATCTCTGGAGGCACAATATTATCCCGCCATTTATACTGACAGAAAACCAAATTTCCGCTTCATGCGGAAAAGCCGTAAATTTGCAGTTCTACACTCCGTAGTTAGTCCTTAACTGCACTTCGTTTCCTGCAGCAAGCCCGGAAACTCCGTCAAATATAGCAAATGAAAGAAATTGAAAATATTGACTTAACCTTTTTAAGTCTTGATGATTACCAGGAACTTAAAAAAGCCATGATTGAGTCATACACCAGTATGCCGAATTCTTATTGGGAAAAAACTCAGATCAAGTCACTGATCAGCCAGTTCCCTGAAGGGCAAGTGGTTATAAAAGTCAACAACCAGATTGCAGGATGCGCCTTATCACTTATAGTAGATTACCATAAATTTGGTGATCATCATACCTATAACGAAATCACAGGAAATGATACTTTTAGTACTCATACGGATGATGGGGATACCCTTTATGGAATCGATGTTTTTATCAAACCCGAATTCCGGGGATTGCGGCTTGGGCGCAGGTTGTACGACTACCGTAAAGAATTATGTGAGCGATTGAATCTTAAAGGAATAGTGTGCGGTGGAAGGATTCCTAATTATCATAAATACGCCGACAAAATATCGCCTAAAGTTTATATCGATAAAGTAAGGAGTAAGGAAATCCAGGATCCGGTTTTCAACTTCCAGATTTCGAACGACTTCTACCCTTCCAAGGTTTTGAAAAACTATCTCGAAAACGATAAAGCCTCGAATGACTATGCCGTTTTACTGAAATGGGATAACATATATTATGAAAAACAAAACGCAAATGCGGTATCTACCAAAAAAGTAGTACGGCTGGGGCTGATACAATGGCAGATGAGGCCCTATGAAAACCTGGACGACCTGATGCAGCAAGCCGAATATTTTGTTGAATCGGTTTCGAGATACCACTCTGATTTTGCGTTATTCCCTGAATTCTTCAATGCGCCACTTATGGCAAAAAACAATCATTTATCCGAGCCCGATGCCATACGGGAGCTGGCGAAGCACACTGCAACAATAGTTCAGAAATTCTCGGAACTCGCCATCTCGAACAATATCAATATTATTTCGGGAAGCATGCCCGAAGTAATAAATAACAAGCTTTATAACGCTGGCTATCTTTGCAAACGCGACGGGACAACCGAGCGGTATGAAAAACTGCATATTACACCCGACGAAGTTAAGGTTTGGGGAATGGTTGGAGGTCGGCAGATAAAAGTTTTTGATACTGATTGTGGTAAAATCGGAATACTTATCTGTTATGATGTGGAATTTCCCGAGTTGGGCAGGATCCTGGCCGAAGATGGTATGGACATTTTATTTGTTCCCTTTCTGGCAGACACGCAAAACGGTTATTCCCGCATCCGCAACTGTGCACAGGCCCGCGCCATTGAGAATGAATGCTACGTCGCCATTGCCGGCAGTGTCGGAAATTTGCCGATGGTTCACAATATGGATATACAATATGCTCAATCTATGGTTATTACGCCTTGTGATTTTGCATTTCCGGCCAACGGAGTAAAGGCAGAAACCACGCCGAATACTGAAATGATATTGATTGCTGATGTGGATATCGACCTGCTTCGCGAGCTGAACCAGTTTGGAAGCGTCAGGAATCTGAAAGACCGACGCAAAGACCTTTATGAATTAAAAAAGCGATAGCCCGCAATTCCGTATTACAAATGCTTCCTCCAAAAAGAGAACATCCGAAACTTAAATCTCAGTTGCATCCGCGAAACAAACATCGTGAACGGTATGATTTCAAAAAGCTTATTGATGCCTGTCCGGGATTAGCGCAATTTGTAAAACTGAATGATTATCAGGATGAATCCATTGATTTTTTCGATCCGGAAGCAGTTAAAATGCTGAATAAAGCACTGTTAATGCATTTTTATGGAATTAGCTTTTGGGATATTCCTGATGGATATCTATGTCCGCCCATTCCCGGAAGAGCCGACTATATTCATTATGCAGCAGATTTATTAAGCAGTAAAAACAATGGGAAAATCCCGGTTGGCGATAAAATAAGATGTCTGGATATAGGCGTAGGCGCAAATTGCGTTTATCCAATTATCGGGAATAGCGAATATGGATGGTCGTTTACCGGAACAGATATTGATCCTGTTGCGGTTAAAACGGCGAAAAGCATAGTTGAACATAATCCTTCATTAAAGGGAAATATAGAAATACGTTTACAGCCCAATCCAAAAGATATCTTCCGCGGGATTATTCAAAACAACGAGTTCTTTGATCTGACCATTTG
This sequence comes from Bacteroidales bacterium, assembly GCA_038237165.1. Lineage (GTDB taxonomy): Bacteria > Bacteroidota > Bacteroidia > Bacteroidales > UBA4417 > UBA4417. The sequence goes on from JBBRYZ010000049.1 coordinate 23,824, forward strand.
CAATCCACCTTTTCATGCATCTCAGGCCGAAGCACAGGCCGGAACACTTCGCAAACTAAGCAATTTAAAGAATAAAAAGATAATCAGACCCAATCTGAATTTCGGAGGGCAGAATAGCGAATTGTGGTGTGATGGAGGTGAAGAAAGATTTGTTCAGGATATGGTTCGCCAGAGCAAGGAATTTGCCACTTCATGTTTCTGGTTCACAACCCTGGTTTCAAAAGAATCCAGTCTTAAACGTATTTACAATGATCTCAGGAAAACGGATGCATCTGATGTGAAAACCATTGAAATGAGCCAGGGAAACAAGATAAGCCGCATGGTGGCCTGGACTTTTCTAGGTGCTGAACAACAGTCGGAATGGGTTAAAACAAGATGGAACAAGGTTTAATTATTCAACGCATTATTGATTTCAATAATTTATAACCTGTTACAGATTCAGGTAAAATAAGTAAGCAGTTCATAGCTATAAGTTAATTTGTTGTTTTTACGAAACATAACGGAGGTCGAACTGTTTTTTAACTCTGTATGCGCAGCGTAAATTCAGTATTGCGTAGGGTCGGAATATTTATTTTTGCCAGCTTTACATTGTTGATCGATGACTTAAATCTAAAAGAAATTGAAAAATAGTTTACTCATTTTCCTCATTACTATTCAATTACCTTTAATGGCACAAAAAACTGTGAAGGGAGAATATTATTTCAGCAGGCAGGAAATGGCATCAGGATTTAATTTTACTCCTGATGGCAAATTTCAGTTTTTCTATTCCTTCGGTGCGCTCGACCGAAATGCCACCGGGACTTTTTCGGTTGAGGGCGATATTTTAAAACTCAAGAGTGATAAGGTAGCCGGTCATGATTTTACTGTTACCAAGCAATCAAAACAAGGAAATGGATACACGCTTATTTTTGAACATCCAAACAGTTTTATGCTGGAGAATATCCTTTGTATTTTCTTTGATAGCGGCAAACAACAGGTCGAATACACTGACAACCAGGGAGAAATACATGTAAATCTCAATCATTGTGATTCAATATGTATTCAGCACAACCTTTATCCCGACATTGTTACTCGGCTTTTGGATTCACTAAATACAAATAACACATTTACGCTCTCGATAAATCCCTCTCTTGAACAAGTGAGCTTTAAAAGAATTGAATTTAAAATTGTTAATGCAAAAACGATCACTTGTCAGCCTAACTATTTCATGAATATGCCCGACATTAAATATATCAAAGAATAATTGTTGTTAAACAAACGTATAATGAGCAAATCAGATCAATGGATCAGTATTTTTGTAGCAATTTTAATTTTGATTCATTTATCAGTTCTGGCAATTTCAATACTTTACCATAAAACTTCATGGATGCCTTTACTGAATTCACTGGCTGCTCTTGCTGTAATTGTGTATTGGATTCAAAAACAATTCATGATCAGCCATTTCATACTTTACCCTTTGGAACTTGCATTCTTCAGTTTTGAAGTTTTGGTACTGGCATTTGCAGCATTTTCAATCCTGAATAAGCAAAGCCTTAATTGGCTTACGATTTTACAGAAAACCATTTTCGGAATTCATTTAACAGTTTTGGTATTATTCCTGGTTTTTATGTTAACATTTAAAATAACCCGGCTTATCTGAAAAGTCTGGAAAGTGAGGAAATTTATTACTTTCCCTGATAAACCTGTCTTTGAATAAACGGCTAGTGCTTATGTGCTGTGAATACACTAAATTTGAAGAACATTATTCTGACGTTTTTCGTAGCCATCTATTGCCCGCGAAGCCTTCGGATAAAAATGTAATACCCTGAAATCTTTAAATTTCTGAACTATGGAAACCTCCAAAGACCTCAAGTTAGCCGTATTAATTGATGCCGACAATGTTCCTTACGCCAATGTGAAGGAAATGTTTGAGGAAATTGCGAAATACGGAATACCGACTTTTAAAAGAATATATGCAGATTGGACAAAACCCACCGTTTCGGGCTGGAAAAACGTATTATTGGAAAATGCAATTACTCCGGTACAGCAATACAGCTATTCGGTTGGGAAAAATTCATCGGACAGCGCGCTGATTATTGATGCCATGGATATTTTATATACAGGCAAAGTTGATGGATTCTGTATAGTTTCCAGCGACAGCGACTTTACCCGGCTTGCCACCAGGCTTCGGGAGGCAGGAATGATGGTGATTGGGATAGGTGAAAAGAAAACCCTGAATCCGTTTATAAAAGCCTGCGATAAGTTTATCTACATCGAAATATTAAAAGCTGAATCTTCAAGCCAGGCGGAAAACAGCGATAGGAGAATATCAAAAAAAGCAACTAAACCCCAAAACGAGCCTTTAAATAAGATTGATCCCGAAATTATAAAACTCTTCTCTGTCAGCATTACCGATCTTGCCGACGAAAACGGATGGACTTTCCTGGGCGAATTAGGCAACCTTATGCTAAAGAAAAAACCGGATTTTGATCCGAGGAATTATGGTTTCCCAAAACTGTTGCCACTTATTCGGAGCATCAATAAATTTGAGATCGACGAAAGAGACTCGGGCAAAAATAATATCAAGCATATTTATATCCGGAAGAAATAATATCAGAACCACACTATGGGGTAAGGGCAATTGTAGGTCGGCATGATCAACAATATCATACCATTTTATGTTATTAGATTCTTGTATGTTACAAA
>JBBRYZ010000050.1:0-26457 GCA_038237165.1 Bacteroidales bacterium
AATGATAAGTACCTTTTTAAAGTTCCTTCGCTCCGCAATATAGCCGAAACCTGGCCATACCTGCATGATGGAAGTATCAAGGATCTTGATAAAGCGATTCCGGTTATGGCCAAGGGACAACTGAATAAAGAACTTACTCCTGAACAAACAGCAGACATCTCACTATTTTTAAAAACCCTAACAGGAGAGGTTCCTGCTGACGCAAAGAAAGTACCGGTAATGCCTTAAATTTTTCACGATTAATAAAAGAACCCCGCTGGTGATAACTGCGGGGTTCTTTATTATAGGCTCTTTATTGAATTTCGTTACTAGGGAACATCATTTCTGTCAATCCCTATATCATTCATCGAAACCGGATCTTCGATTGGTTCGAGGTGTGTAAAAACCGTAACCGGTGAGTCGAAAAGATCGCGTATATCTTTTTCAATTTCTTCAATCTTGTTGTGTCCTTCCTGTATTGTCCAATTCCCGGGCATCAGCACATGAAGGGAAATAAACTTTCGCTGACCGGCCTGTCGTGTTAATAACGAATGATAATCGAGATACTGCTGTTTGAGTGGCTCCAAGGCCTTTGTGATTTTCATGCGATCAGCTTCCGGAATAGCCGAATCGAGCAACCCCAGAGCCGAGCGACGCATTAACTGATAACCAGTCCATAAAATATTCAATGCCACACCAATTGCAACAATACCGTCAAGAATCAGCCAGCCCGACACTTTTACAAGTCCAATTCCAATTAAAACACCTGCCGAAGTATAAACATCAGTCATTAAATGTTTTCCATCGGCTTCGAGAATAATGGAATTGCTTTTTTGCCCGTTTTTCAGCAAAATAAGCGCCACTGCAAGGTTTATTCCCGAAGCTCCCACAGCAATCAGTAAACCGATTCCCACATTTTCGAGAGCTACAGGGTGTAATATCCGCGGTATCGCCGCCCAAATGATACTGAAAGCTGCCAGAACAATCAAGCCACCTTCGATAGCGCTGGAAAAATATTCTGCTTTGTTATGGCCAAAGGCATGTTCTTCATCGGCAGGTTTCTCTGCCAGTATAATCATAAACAGTGCAACAATGGCGGCAATAAGGTTCACACACGACTCAAGCGCATCAGATAACAATCCCACCGAATTGGTTAGAAAATAAGCCAGAAGCTTTAATGAGATAGTAGCTACCGCCGCGGCAATCGACAGGTATGCGAATCTCCTCAGGGACGGGGTTTTCATAAACAGATCAGTAATTGTTTTAAATACTAATGTGAATTTGGTGTACTTAATGCTGCGACTTACTGCTATATTTCAAAATCTTTCAACCTTGAGCTTTTTTAGCTTTTTCCCAATACACATCCATTTCGGCCAGCGTCATATCATGCAGGCTTTTACCTTCGGCTTTTACAGCTTTTTCGAGATGTTTAAAACGGCTTATAAATCTGCGATTAGTACGTTCGAGAGCGGTTTCCGGATTTACATCAATAAAGCGGGCATAGTTTACCAATGCAAACATCAGGTCACCAAATTCCGATTCAGTTCGAAGAGGATCTGCACCATTTACCAGTTCATATTTCAACTCAGCAATTTCTTCCTCTACTTTATCCCAAACCTGCGAAACATTGTCCCAGTCGAATCCTACACCACGCACTTTATCCTGAATACGGTAGGCTTTAACCATGGCTGGAAGTGACATTGGAACTCCTTCCAGAACTGATTCACGCCCCTCGGTAAGTTTTATTTTTTCCCAGTTGTCCTTTACATCGGTAGCACTGTTTACGTTTACATCGCCGTAAATATGTGGATGGCGTCTGATAAGTTTTTTGTTGATACCTTTCAGCACATCGGCCATTCCGAATGAACCGGCTTCTTCACCCAACTTGGCATAAAAAACGACATGCAACATCACATCGCCAAGTTCTTTGCGAATTTCCTCAAGGTCCTTTTCGAGAATGGCATCCGAAAGTTCATACATCTCTTCGATGGTAAGATGACGAAGCGAGTCGAAAGTCTGTTCCTTATCCCACGGACATTTTGCCCTGAGTTCGTCCATAATTTTCAGCAGCCGTTCAAATTCAATCAGTCGTTGATCCATTGCACTTATTTTTTTGTAAAAGTAATCAATGAATGATGTTCTTGTACAACTCGTTAATAACTCTTCAAGTCTAATCTGATAACATCGGTAGGATAACTTAATAAAATAGCTTTATAGTTTCTATTTGATTCGACTATGTGTTTCGTAATTAATGAGATACAAAGGCTTATGTGTTGAATATTTAATCAATTATTAAAAATTTGCAAAATTAGTCTCTAAGTTCTTAATCATCCCGCTTAACTTCAAATAGAAAATAATCAATTGTCAAAACTTTCATTATCGACATACACAGTAGTGCGCCAAGAAGTAACCCACAATTCATGCTATATGAAGAAGAAAAGCTATACTTTTGACATAGACAATTTGAAAATATGAAAAAAGTTAAAAGCCTTATTTTGCCTGTTTTAGCAATAGGTTTTGTGTTTATTTTTTACGGCAGAGTACTAATCCATCCAAATTCATACTTATTTGCCATTTCCGGCGATGGTTTAAAAAACTATTATACTTATATTTTCCATATCAAAAACGACACTTCTTTTGTGAATTTCAACGGGATGAACTATCCTTACGGAGAAAATTTCATGTACACCGATTGCCATCCTGTACTTTCGGTATTAATAAAAGTATTATCCAAAATCAGCCCCGGGATTGTCGATTATAGCATTGGAATTCTAAACTTTCTGATGCTATTCTCAATTTTCTTAACCATCCTTCTGATCTATAAAATACTTAATCTATTAAATATAAAATACTGGTTATCTGTATTTGCAGCAATAGCAATCACGTCGATGGCGCCACAGCTTTTCAGACTCACCGGCCACCTTGCATTATCATACAGTTGCTTTATTCCGCTTACAATTTATCTCTTATTACGGCATTCCAAAGCCGACAAAAAATATTTATGGACGATACTTTTGATGATTAATAACCTATTCTGGTTCTTTATTCATGGATACCTGGGAATGATGACTGTATTGTTCCAGCTTTCGTACTGGGCCATCTCTATGATTGCCCACAGGAAAGATCAAGTAAGCAAAATGCATTATTACATACATCTTTTTCTAACTGTTATAATGCCTTTGGTACTATTCCGCCTATTCCTCATCACAACAGATATTCACACAGGAAGAACTGATAATCCTTCAGGTTTCTTTTTGTATAATGCTGAACCCGATGATATTTTTGTTGCTCATCACCCACCTGTTAGCCTGTTGCTAAACAAAATTCCGGGGATTAAAATTAATCTTCAATGGGAAGCCTGGAGTTATGTCGGGCTAACAACAATTTTGGTTTTACTTACTCTTTTGATTGTCTGGATTTTCACAATGATCAAAAAAAATCAAAACTTTGGTTTTAAGATTCCACCTGTGGATAAGGAGTTGACTGCATTGATATTAGCTTCAATTATCCTTTTATTTTTTGCAATGGGAATTCCATTCAGGCAACTACCGTTTTTGCTGGATTGGTTTCCGCTAATAAAGCAATTCAGAGCCACCGGGCGATTCACCTGGCTTTTCTTTTTCCTCATAACGATTTTCAGTATTTACATGATCGATTTTTCAACCAGGAAATACATTAAAACAAACAAGAAATGGGCTGCTCTTATCATATTGATTTTAGCGCCTATAATGTACCTGATTGAGGGAATTCCTTACCATCTTGAACTTGGCAAGGCCATTAAAAAAGAAATCAATTACTTCGGTTACAGCCAGTTACCTGAGATATATAAGAATGCGCTTCATGCTATTGATCCTGCGAAATACCAGGCTATTATCTCGTTGCCATTTTTTCACCAAGGATCCGAAAGCTTTTCAAGGCCATGCCAAAACGATATCTGCAAATACAGCATGGTACTGGCATATCGCTATAACCTGCCATTGGTGGGGGCTAATTTAGCCAGGACCTCCGTTGAGGAAAGTAAAAAAATTGTACAGATTGTTTCACCTGCATTTTACCCAAAACTGATCAGTAATGATATTAAATCGGACAAACCTTTCCTGATAATTAAAAGCAATGAAATGCTTACTGCCAATGAAGAAAATATCCTTCGTAATTGCAGGTTACTTTATAGAAATGATGAATTTTCGCTTTATGAGTTGTCAAAAAAGATGCTTTTTGCAAATACAGCAAATACCGAAATTGAAGCCTTTAATGTTCTCAAAAAATCACTGATCACTAAAGATGGATTTTCCGTGACCGATACCTCTGAATTTCTTTATTACCAAGACTTTGAAAACAATAAAAACGCCCCTGCTTTTCGTGGTAAAGGAGCTTATTCAGGCATAAAGAGTGGTAAAAATACTTTTGCCGGATTTCCCCCAAACACTTTTAAAAGCAACAAAGAATATGTGGTTAGCATGTGGATGTATAATAATCATAAAGATGCATTAAATAATTGGTTCAGATTCATTGTTGAAGAACATGATGCAAATAATGACAGTTATTTCACAACAGTTTGTTTTCCAGAGCAAAGCGAAACAATATACGGCAACTGGTCGATGGTGGAACTCAGTTTTCGTGTAAATAACCCGGCGAATACTATATGTATCGCATCAATAGGGAAAGATGAAGACTCAAAAATTCCTCTTGATGCTGACTGTTTACTGATCAGAGAAAGCAATTCAACCGTTTATTGCATCGAAACAGAAAAATCAGGAGCAACAACCACTCTTTTTAAAAATAATCAAACCATCCAGGCATGGTAAGCCATTATTTCCGTCCTATGCAGGATTATAATATAATTTGAACTGCATTTCACAGCAGAATATGCATAAAAGCCAAAGCCCCGCCGAAGCAGGGCTTTGAATCAATTTATTTTAGGGGATTGTAGCTTAGTACATTCCGCCCATACCGCCCATACCAGGATTTGGCATAGCTGGTTCTTTGTCGTCTTTTGCTTCGAAGATCACACACTCGGTGGTGAGTAACATTCCGGCAATTGAAGCTGCATTTTCGAGTGCAACGCGAGCTACCTTAGTAGGATCGATAACACCTGAAGTATAGAGATGCTCATACACTTCGGTGCGTGCATTGAAACCGAAATCATCTTTACCATCTTTCACTTTCTGAACGATGATTGATCCTTCCAGACCTGCATTGGCAACAATCTGGCGAAGTGGTTCTTCGAGTGCGCGTTTCACGATTTTGATACCAAGTTCTTCGTCCTGATTTTCTGTCTTAACGCTTTCGAGAGCCTTGATAGCGCGGATATAAGCAACACCACCACCAGGAATAGTTCCTTCTTCGATGGCAGCGCGGGTAGCGTGTAAAGCATCATCAAAACGATCTTTCTTTTCCTTCATTTCCATTTCGCTGGCTGCACCTACATAAATAACTGCAACACCACCGCTTAATTTTGCAAGACGTTCCTGCAGTTTTTCGCGGTCGTAATCGGATGTAGTGGTTTCAATCTGAGCTTTGATCTGGCTAACGCGAGCAACGATACCTTCTTTAGCGCCTTTACCGCTTACAATGGTAGTATTGTCTTTGTCGATATTAATTTTTTCTGCTTGTCCGAGGTAGCTCAGGTCAGCATCTTCCAAACGATATCCCTGCTCTTCCGAAACAACGGTACCACCGGTAAGGATAGCTAGATCCTGAAGCATTTCCTTGCGGCGATCACCAAAACCAGGAGCTTTAACAGCTGCAATTTTGAGTGAGCCACGGATTTTATTAACAACCAGGGTTGCCAATGCTTCTCCGTCAACATCTTCAGCAATGATAAGCAGCGGACGTCCGGTTTGAACCACTTTTTCCAGAATAGGAAGTAAATCCTTCATGCTGCTGATTTTCTTATCATGGATAAGGATATACGGAGTTTCGTAAACCACTTCCATTTTTTCAGCATCAGTTACAAAGTACGGTGAAATATAACCGCGGTCGAACTGCATACCTTCAACAACTTTTACAGTCGTTTCAATACCTTTAGCTTCTTCGATGGTGATAACACCTTCTTTTGAAACTTTTTGCATAGCTTCAGCCAACAGTTTACCAATTGTCTGGTCGTTGTTAGCCGAAACGGTTGCTACCTGCTGAATCTTTTCGATGCTGTCGCCAACTTCTTTTGATTGTTTTTTCAAATCAGCAACTACAAGAGCTACTGCTTTTTCGATTCCGCGTTTCAAATCCATAGGATTTGCACCAGCAGTAACGTTTTTCAAACCGGTCGTGATAATGGACTGTGCAAGAACCGTTGCGGTAGTAGTACCATCGCCTGCAACATCTGCAGTTTTCGAAGCTACTTCTTTCACCATCTGAGCGCCCATATTTTCAACGGCATCTTTCAGTTCAATTTCTTTTGCTACAGTAACACCGTCCTTTGTGATCTGGGGTGCGCCATAGGTTTTCTCGATAATAACATTACGACCTTTAGGGCCGAGGGTGACTTTCACTGCATTTGACAAAGCATCAACGCCTTTTTTCATGCGGTCGCGGGCTTCGCTTTCGAAAATTATTTCTTTACCTTTCATCTCTGAAGTATTTTAAAATTATTAATTATATCACAGCCAGAATATCGCTTTCGCGCATAATCAGATAGTCTTTGCCTTCGATGTTGATCTCGGTGCCTGAGTACTTACCGTACAATACCTGATCGCCAACCTTTACAGTAAGCGGCTCATCTTTTTTACCATTTCCGATAGCGACTACTTTGCCCTTCTGTGGTTTTTCTTTTGCGGTGTCGGGGATGATAATACCACCTGCTGTTTTTTGTTCGGCTGCTGCCGGCTCAACCAATACTCGGTCGGCCAAAGGCTTTACATTTACCTGTGCCATGTTTTTTATTTGATTTTTATGTTAAACGATTAAATAAATTTAGTTTGAATGCTGTAGCTAATGTCATAATTCGTGCCAAACTTATAGTTGGCAGCCTGAAGAATAATGGCCAGGTTATGTATATCGTACTGAATATCTTTATATTATCATTTATCCTTTGCTCTTTTGAAGAATAAGTGTTTGGTACTAATTCAGATAAAAAAAAAGGATGTCAGAATGTACGTGACATTCTGACATCCGATAAAATATCTTTATACCGCAATTATTTTTTCTCCTGCTTTGGAGCTGTCTGGAAATCCTGAACCGGTTGAGCATTTTCGTCAATATTCTGACGGAGTTCTGTATCGGCAGCTCCCTTTTTACCGCTTCCGCGAGGAATAACAGCAATAGAGAAGAGGCTTAAAACGAGTACAGCAATTGCTAAGGCCCAAGTAAATTTCTCAAGGAAATCGGCCGTTTTGCGAACACCCATATATTGGTTGGATGATGAAAAATTTGATGCAAGGCCACCACCTTTTGAGTTCTGAACCAATACAACCAGTATCATGAGCACACAGGCGATCAGGATCAAAACAGAAACAAAAACAAAAGCATTCATACTATCTTTTTTATGTATTTATAAATGTGTTACTTACGTTTATTCGCGATTTCATTAATTAGGGCTGCAAAGTAACTACTTTTTTCGGGAATAAGCAACATGAGTTTTTCATAAATTTTTATTGCCATGTTGTAAAGTCCTTGTTGCTCGTAAATCTTTGCCAGGGTTTCACTCACAAGATCATCAGGAAGGCTGGTACTCTGTCTGGCTTTGTCTTCGGGATTATAAAATTCGCGTCTGGGTGCACTTATACGCGGCTCTTCACGTATAAATTTATCTACCAAATCATTACGCGTTGTTGGTGATTCATTGGGAATTGACTCCTCAAATAATTCAGGCGCAGGCAATGCTACCTTTGGCGCATCTGCCTCAGTAACGGGGATTGCACTTAATCTCGTAAATATATTATCAATCAACGGATTGCGAAAGTTTTTGATAGTTTCCGGCTCCGAAGCGACAACTGGTTCCGGAATTGCTTCAGTAACAGCTTCCGAAATATCTTTTAAAGGAATATCAGGCCCCTCATGATCCAGGCTTTTTACATCCGGACTGCTAATTTCCTTAATAATTAAGTCTTGACTTTCTGCTTTGTCCTGATTAAATGTTAAAGTTTCAGGAATTCCAACTGCTGAGATATCATGCTTTTCTTCAATTATTTCATTTTGTTGAATATCCTTGTGAATACGATTTTCGTTTCCTTGTACTTCGGAGCCTGTTTCTGGAAGTAAATCTTTTTCTTCTTTTACAAAATTTAAGACCGGCTTACCTTCGATAAGAACCTTCAATTTACTTCTGTCGCCGGCATAAGCTGAAGCCAGTCGAAGAGCTAGCGGATAAGCCTCATGCCCCGTACTATAGAGGTTTCGGGCCAGCAACATGCGTGCAACCTGAAAATAAGGATATTCCTTGACCAGCGCCCATAACTCTTCCACTGACTGGTTATCCAGCAGTGACGGGTCTTTCAGGTATCGGTTGAAGGTTTCGGGAGACATGCAGGGGTTAGAAGGGTTAGAAGGGTTTGAAGGGTTTCAGAGTTTCAATATTTATATCAACAAGCGATTTCGAAGCATCACTTTTCACTATTCATTATTCACTATTCACTAGTATTTATTCACTATCCAAACTACCAGTTCACAACCGCCTTATTAAAAACATCCTGAGCCAGTTCGTCATCGATGAGATCTATTAAGGATTCTTCAACTTCGCTGAGTCGCTTCCGGGAATCGTAATCCTGGTAACGGGAGAAACTGGTTTCAAAATCCTGCTTCGGATCCAGCTTATTGGTAAACCTAATGTTTACTATTATTTTTAAACGCTGTAATTGAGACTGCTGTTCGCCGGAAATAGCAACCGGTTCCGTTGTATATCCTGTTATTTCGCCGGCAATATTCAGGTCGCCGTTTGCGCTTACCAGATTAAGATTGGACTGGCTGGTAAATTTATCCCTGATAGCTTCGGTGAGCTTACGGCTGAGAGTAGGCTGAACAAGCAGCGAATTATTGGGAAGATAACTTACTGAGATGGATTTAACACTTGGCGAAATACTTGCACCGGTAAATGAATAACTGCAACCTTCTATCAGAGCAATGGGTACAAACGCAACAGAAGCCAGGAACAGCAGTAGCAAATTCCGGTAAAGTCGTTTTCTTAGCAAGTGGTTGTTAGCCTTTAATTCCATATTCCCTGATCTTACGGTATAATGTTCGTTCTGAAATTCCAAGTTCTTTTGCTGCATTACGGCGACGACCTTCATGCTTATCGAGTGCGCGGCGTATAAGCTCAAGTTCACGCTCCTGTAATGAAAGCGATTCTTCCATAATTTCACCATGCACAAACGGCTCATCGTCAACTTGCTGAGCCCTGTCGTGAACTGTAACCCTGCTGCTCTCCTGCCTTTGTGGCTCATTATTCAGATGTTCAGCGATATGCGAGGACTGATTATTAAAATGACTTGCAACCTCATCGTGACCAATGATTTCGCCGACTAATTTTTTCAGGTCCGTTATATCACGGCGCATATCGAAAAGAATTTTGTACAGCAATTCCCTTTCCGACATTTCACTGCCTTTATGTGCATCCTTGAAAAGTACCGGCAAATCACGTCTTACTGTCTCAGGAAGATAGCGTTGCAATGTGGCAGCCGAAACATTACGGTCGCGCTCGATGATTGAAATTTGCTCGGTAAAATTCTTCAGCTGACGAATATTGCCGGTCCAGCGGTAATTCATCAGTATTTGTTTGGCTTCTTCGTCGAGTTCGAGTACCGGCATGCGGTATTTTTCGGCAAAATCGGAAGCAAACTTACGAAACAACAGGAAAATATCTTCTTTCCGTTCACGAAGAGCAGGCACAGCAATTGGCACTGAATTCAAACGATAAAATAGATCCTGCCTGAATTTTCCATGATCAATCGCAAGTTGCACCTCAACATTGGTAGCTGCTACCACACGAACATCTGTTTTCTGGCTTTTGGAAGAGCCCACTTTAAAAAACTCACCCGATTCGAGTACACGAAGCAAACGCACTTGTGTAGACAAAGGTAATTCTGCCACTTCATCCAGGAAAATGGTTCCGCCGTTTGCAACTTCAAAATATCCTTTGCGGGCTTCGTGAGCGCCAGTGAATGATCCCTTTTCGTGACCAAAAAGCTCCGAATCAATTGTGCCTTCGGGTATTGCTCCGCAGTTAACGGCAATATATGACCCGTGTTTGCGGGCACTCAGGTGATGAATGATCTGTGGGAAAATTTCCTTTCCAACCCCGCTTTCACCGGTTATCAATACACTTAAATCTGTTGGCGCTACCTGCCTTGCAATATCAATGGCCCTGTCGAGTGCAGGCGAATTACCAATAATACCAAATCGTTGTTTTACCGCTATTATATCCATGATTATATCAGCTTTTGCAGCTATTACCGTGCAAAGTTAACGTTATTCCCCGGAAATATTTTATATGTTTAACGATTTTTGGCAGTATTGCTGACAAAATGGCAAAAACGATAATAATTTACGATTTTTGATTTACGGGGTCCGATTTGCGAATAAAGATTTCAGATTTACGATTTTAGATTTAATAGGTACGAATGAGATGGAACTTTTGCCAAACTAGATCTAAATTCAGTTCAAACGTTTTGCTTTCATGTATTAGATGCTATTAGTTGTAAACAAAGTATATATAGCTTGTAAGTTTGAGATTGTGCCTGTTTTGAATTATTGTTTCTATTCACTATTTTACCCCTCTGCCCTTCGGGCATCTCCCCGAGGGGAGAACCCTACAATCATGATTTTTGCATAGTTTCCGCCTTCACCATCAAACAGAAAATCATTTCTCAATATTTTGAATTTCAAGTTAGTTCCTGTTTGTGCCATTGTTTAATTGTAGTGGTTTATTCACTATTCCAACAATGGTTCGTATTATCATTTTTAAGATCTGCTTAACAATAAATTATCAATGTTGTCCGCAAAAAAAAACTAAATATTTGTTGTAAGGCAATAATGACGAGGGATTTAGCCCCTCTCCTTGGAGAGGGGTTGGGGTGAGGTATTGTAAAAATCACAATATCTTAGTCAGTTTGAAGTGTTAGTAGTGTAAAATATTATAAGACAAAAAACTGGAACGATGTCCGGCTTTTCACAGATTATAAATGAAAAATAAAGTTATTTCCTGATCACCGCACCCAATTCTTTTTCGAATACTTCAGCCAGGCGTTTCATCAGCTTTTCTATATCATTGTCGGTTAGTGTTTTATTATCGTCCTGCATGGTGAAACTTACGGCATATGATTTTTTCCCGGCTTCAATCTTTTCGCCTTCATATACATCAAACAAATTAACCGATCGAAGGATTCCTTTGCCATTGCGGAAAGCAAGTGTTTCGATATCGCTGAACTTCACCTGCTTATCAAGCAACAAGGCAAAATCGCGGCGCACTTCAGGATAATGTGATATCTCGCTGAACTTAACATTATCCGGTTTCACTTCTTTAAGAAGAATAGTCCAGTCAACTTCTGCATAAAATACTTCCTGTTTAATATCAAACTGTTTCAGCAAAGTTGCACTCAATCGGCCAATGCTTATAAATGGTTTCGTGTTGAGGCTGAATGCTTCTCCATCAGCAAATAAATGATTATCAATTGCTGATGCGCTCAGTTTGTGTAATGCAATGCCCGTTTTGCGAAGTGTGGCAAAAAGCAGCGATTTAAGGAAATAGTAGTCCGTTTTACCTTCTGGCATATACCAGCTTTCGCCCTGCTGGCTTCCGGTTATAAAAACAGACAGCTTTTTGCGCTCCAGGTATTTGCGGGTAACATCGCTGTTAGCTGCCTGGGCTGGAACAAAATTATAAACATTACCAAACTCATAGAATTTGAGATCGGCCATGCGGCGGTTAATGTTGTAAGAAATGCTTTCGAGCCCACTGAAAAGCAAGGTCTGACGCATCACACCCAGTTCACTGCTTAACGGGTTTAGTATTTTAACGCACTCATCAAAGTTGAACGCTTCGGACTTTTCGTAATAAGCTGAGCTGGTAAGCGAATTGGTAAGTATTTCGTTAAAGCCATTATTGCTCAGGAAATCAGCCAGCTTTTGCTGAAGTTTTTCCGGATCGGGTTTTCGGCTGTACGAAAGAGATGAATGCAGCGAATCGCTCAACTCGATGTTGTTGTAGCCATAAATGCGCAATATCTCTTCAACCACATCAGCTTCACGGGTTACATCAACCTTGAAAGGCGGAACGGAAAGCTGCAATCCATCTTCATTTTCCGAAAGGATTTCAATGGCAAGGGAAGTCAAAATATTTTTAACAGTTTCTTTTTCAATCTTCTGGCCAATCAAAGTATTGATGCGTTTGTAAGAAACGTCAACCCTGAAATTTTCGACCGAAACAGGATAAACATCCACAATTTCAGAAGAAATTGTTCCGCCAGCCAGTTCTTTTATAAGCATCGCAGCACGTTTAAGCGCATAAACAGTGATGTTTGGATCAGCACCGCGTTCGAAGCGGAAAGAAGCATCTGTTTTTAAATTATGAAGCTTCGATGTTTTACGAACATGAGTTCCATTGAAATAAGCACTTTCGAGAAATATTGAGTTGGTTTTATCACTCACACCTGATTTAGCACCTCCGAAAACCCCGGCAATACACATGGGCTCGGTAGCATTGCAAATCATCAGGTCGTCAGCACCAAGACTACGTTCTGTATCATCAAGAGTTATGAATTTCGTACCTGCAGGCATTTTCTTTACAATCACCTGGTTGCCGGTAACATAAGCAGCATCAAAGGCATGCAGCGGCTGTCCTGTTTCCATCAAAACATAATTGGTGATATCAACAATATTATTTATCGGGCGTAAACCAATTGCTTTCAATCTGTCCTTAAGCCACGCGGGTGATTCTTTTACCTGGATTCCACTAATAGTGATACCGGTGTACCGGGCACAAGCCTCTGTATTTTCGATGGTTACAGTTATAGGCAAGGAGTTATTATCAATCTTGAAATGATCAATTGACGGACGGATCAACTTAACCTTTTCGTGCTGTTTTTCACGGTTATTAATGGCCGACGCCAGGTCGCGGGCAACACCGATATGTGATGTAGCATCGGCACGGTTAGGTGTAATAGCGACTTCGAGTAAGGTATCTGATTCAACCTTGAAGTATTCAGCTGCTGATGCCCCAATAGGTGCATTCGGATTTAGTACCATAATACCGGCGTGTGAATCGCCCAAGCCAATTTCATCCTCGGCACATATCATTCCATCGCTGGGTTCGCCCCTAAGTTTTCCGGCTTTTATAACAAAAGATTCGTCGCCTTTATAAATTACACTGCCAATGGTAGCAACCGGTACACGTTGACCTGCGGCTACATTCGGAGCACCGCAAACGATATCCAGCACTTTGCCGCCACCCACATCAACTTTGCAGCAAGTAAGTTTGTCGGCATTGGGATGGCGCTCTGTTGAAAGCACATGACCGATCACAATTCTTTTCAATCCACCTTTAACGGATTCGTATTCTTCGATAGCTTCAACCTCCAGGCCACAATCGGTTAGTATTCGCGCAACTTCAACAGGAGCAAGACTGACGTTTACATATTCTTTCAGCCAGTTATAGGAAATCTTCATTTTAAAATCTTTATGGAGGTGCAAATTTAGGGATAATTTGGCATTAGGAAACGTATAATGTTATCTGGATGCTGAAAAGCCAGGGCATTTATACGGACAGGTGCATAAGCTGAACCTCGGCCAATATTATATAAATGAATCTATACTCTTAATTACCAGTTATAAATGATTACATTTATATTTTTCAATATGAATAATTAGTATTTTTGTCTCCCTTCAATTACTAAAAATCATTCTTTTGAAAAAACTCTTCCTATCAACCCTCGCTCTTCTCACTTTATCAGTTCTTTTAACAAGCTGGGGAGGTGTAGGTCACAAGAAAATAAGCGAAGCTGCTGCATTATCGTTTAACCAGCAAATGCAGGATTTCAATTCGTGGACCGCTTTCCTGCGCGATCATGCTCCGGATCCTGATACCCGTAAATATGGTGACCCTACGGAAGGTCCGAAGCATTTTATTGATATAGATAATTACAGCGAATTTAATACCAAAGGAAGAATTCCCCAAACATGGGATTCAATAAATTTAATTTATGGTTCCGCAGTTGTTATTGGAAATGGAACTCTGCCATGGGCAACCAAAAATACTTTTGATTCACTCGTCAGCTGTATGAAGCGGCGCAATTTTGTAAAAGCTAAAGTTTTTGCAGCCGACCTGGGACATTATGTAGGCGATGGACATATGCCTCTGCATATCACTAACAACTATGATGGCGGTGAAACTGGTCAAAAAGGTATTCATTCACGGTATGAGTCAACAATGATTAGTGCCAAAATTGCACAGATTGTATATAATGGGGAAGATGCAACGGAAATCAACAATGTAAGCCAATATATTTTTGATTACATTTATAAAAATAATTCTTATTGCGATTCTATACTCAACGCTGACACTTATGCTAAAACTCAATCGGGAGGATTATATAACACTACCTATACGAATGCACTTTGGGATAAGACTAAAAGTTTTACTATTCCCCTTTTTCAGCGTGCTTCGCATTCATTGGCTTCGTTAATTTACACGGCATGGATTCAGGCAGGAAGTCCATCGTTAATTATTACAGGAATTGAGGATGCGGCAGCCCTGAAAGTTGCTGTGCTTAATCAAAATATGCCTAATCCTTTCACTTCCACATCTCATATTACTTACACTTTGAAAGAAAAAACAGATGTACTTATGGAAGTGCGGGACATTAATGGAAAAACTATTTCAACTTTGGTAAATGAGTCCCTGGCAAAGGGCAATTACACAGCTGACTGGACGCCTGACAATGCTAAACCCGGAATTTATTACCTGGTGCTCTATACCGGAAATTTTGTACAGGTTAAAAAGATGGTTTATTCGGGCGGGATGTAGGCAGGAAGGATTTACGATGTACGAATTACGAGGTACGAGGTACGATTTATGATTCACTATTTTTGAATGAAAAATCTGGCTAACAATTGTATGACCACCGAATAACAATTGAATGACCAATGTTTGACCACCGAATGACCACGGTATGACCATTGTATGACCACTCATGCCACTCACAACCTCACATTCACCCGTCTAACTTATCATCGCCCATTCCGATTTTTT
This sequence comes from Bacteroidales bacterium, assembly GCA_038237165.1. Classification (GTDB taxonomy): domain Bacteria; phylum Bacteroidota; class Bacteroidia; order Bacteroidales; family UBA4417; genus UBA4417. Next base: position 15,158 of record JBBRYZ010000050.1, read on the forward strand.
ACTGCTCAAATAATTGAGATAGCGTACCATCCTTTGATTTTCGGGTTTTTCAAGATGGGGATCATCATCAAGGAGTTTCATAGCTGTATTTCTGGCTGCCTTCAGCATTTGTTCGTCGCGCACAATATCAGCAAGTTTCAGATCAAGGATACCGCTTTGCCTGGTTCCTTCAAGGTCACCTGGCCCGCGTAACTTCAGGTCAACATCCGAAATCTCAAAACCATCCGTTGTTCTTACCATCGTTTCAATCCGCGTTTTGCCATCAGCAGTAAGATTAAAACCTGTCATCAGCAAGCAATGCGATTGATCGGCGCCACGTCCTACCCTACCCCTGAGCTGATGAAGCTGCGAAAGTCCAAATCGTTCAGCATTTTCAATCACCATTACCGAGGCATTCGGAACATCCACTCCCACTTCAATTACAGTAGTAGCAACCAAAATCTGGGTTTCACCGTTTTTGAACCGCATCATTTCAGCATCTTTTTCATCCGCTTTCATCCTTCCGTGAACCATGCTCAAACTATACTGAGGTGAAGGGAAAACCTGTTTCAGGTGATCAAAACCATCGTTCAGATTTTTAAGATCGAGCATTTCTGATTCTTCAATCAAAGGATAAACCACATATATCTGTCGCCCCGCAGCAATTTGCTGCCTCATGAAATTATAAACCTTTTCGTGTCCGGCCTCATAAAAATGATAGGTTTTAATGGCTTTACGACCCGGCGGCAATTCATCAATCACCGATAGATCGAGGTCTCCGTAAACAGTCATAGCCAGGGTGCGTGGAATAGGCGTTGCAGTCATAACCAGCACATGAGGCGGTATTTCACTTTTACTCCACATTTTAGCACGCTGAGCTACACCGAATCGATGTTGTTCATCAACCACCACCAATCCAAGCCTGTTGAATTTCACAGCATCCTCAATCAATGCATGAGTTCCGATAATAATATGCAATTCGCCCGACTGAAGCATAGGGTGAATTTCTTTCCGCCGCGCTTTTTTGGTGCTTCCGGTAAGCAGATCAACTGTAACATTCATTCCTTTCAGGAATTTCGTGATCGTAACATAATGCTGGTTGGCAAGAATTTCGGTAGGTGCCATCAGGCATGCCTGAAAACCATTGTCGAGTGCAATAAGCATACACATCAGAGCCACCAGTGTTTTCCCGCTGCCAACATCTCCCTGCAAAAGACGGTTCATCTGTTTACCGGAACCAAGGTCAGCACGTATTTCGCGGATAACCTTTTTCTGGGCATTGGTAAGCTCAAAAGGCAGATTCTCCGTATAAAAAGTATTGAACAAATCGCCAATATGGGCAAATACATTCCCCCTGATTTTTTGCGATCGGTTAAGTTTATAGCGCAGAAGCCGGAGCTGAATAAAGAATAGTTCATCAAATTTGAGCCGCGCCCTGGCCTTTTCAAGGGTTTCGGTATCCGGCGGGAAATGAAGATTTATCAAAGATTCCTCACGCCCCAGGAATTTGAATTCATGAATTATATCGTTACTTAACGTTTCAGGAATAATTCCTTTTAACTGCGAAATCAGAGTGCGGGTTATTTTGGATAGCGAACGTGTAGCCAGGCCATTCAGCTTCATTTTTTCAGACGAATTATATATCGGATGAAGCGGGTCAGCGGGCTGGGCAATAAACTCAGCTACTGTTTCAGTTTCGGGATGTGAAATATTATAACGTCCGTTGAAAAGCGAAGGTTTTCCAAACACGATCCATTCGCTGCCGGGTGTAAATTTGTCTTTTACCCAATTAATTCCCTGGAACCATATGAGGTCGATGGAACCGGTGGCATCGCGGATTGTTACCACCAGCCTGGAACTTCGGCCCTGTCCAAGCTGTTGCACATCAGCCACTTTGCCACGGATCTGTAAATAAACATTTTCGGAATTTATTTCATTAATTGCCGTAAACCGACTTCGATCCACATGCCTGAACGGATAATAAGTCAGCATATCATAATACGTGCTCACACCGGCATCCTTACGAAGCAGCTCTCCCCGTTTGGGACCAACTCCTTTAAGGTATTCTATCGGCGTTTGAAGCAGGTCAACTGACATGATCAGAATTTATAAAACAAATTAATTTGAACATAAATAGCAACTAATGCCACCACGTTCAACTTATTTACAAAAGTATAAAAACAAAAGCAACTCTCCATATCTGAAGAGCTGCCTGTTTATTATTCATTTAATCCTTAAAACAATCAGAAATTCTGCATTTGATCCTGAAAATCTTCAAAAGATTTTTTCATGTTTTCTTTTAACCTTTATCTTTAACCTAATATTCCCAAAGTTGCTGTTCGAAGTTAAAGAGATCCTCCTTGATTCGTTCCGATTCGAGTATCGCATCTATACCTGAAGCATACTCTGATATTTTTCGGTCGTATTGGTTATCAACTTTATAAATGTAACTGCTGAACATTCTTTTGAAGAAAAAGTCATCATAGGTAAGTTTCGCAGCCCCGTTAAACCGGTTAAAGACTTCCGACTTGGCCATAATTGGTCTGGCTTCGGGAAAATAAATCCAGAAGAGAGGTTTCTGCCCGCGGAAAGTGCCATCATCATTAAAAACATCAATAACCGGACATATACCTATAATCCGTACCTCAAGCATTGAACGTTGCTTATCAAAGAACCAGTCTTCCTTAATCCTGATTTTTTTAATGTCAGTAGTACTCAGTTTTTTTACAATTACGGTATCAAAGAAATCATAAGGAGGATTAGGTCTTTGCATTTGCTGTGTGTCAGCCTTCTCCACATTTTGCATGAGTTCTTTGTAGGACATAGGAGCAATAAATTCATCTGTCGGAGATGTTGCATCGTAAGCGGTAAGGCTTCCTTCTTTAATGGCATCCATCATAATAGTCATAAAACTACGCCAGTTATTATGCGGAGTTTCAGGATAATACATGGGCTGATTCATTTTTTCGCGCATATCAATAACCCGCCACATACGTTTCTCCCATACATAATCGGCATTGCGGATCCAGGGATATTGAATAGGTTTCTTATCCATTTTCTCGCTCCTGTCAACTACGCCATCCCGGGGAGGAGTGTTTAGTATCTGTTGCGCGTTGCTGCTGGCTGCTATAAAAAGCATCAATATGGCAATGATCAGAATATTCTTTTTCATCGTGTTTATTTTTAGTGGTCGTCCCAATAATATTGGGAGTAGTGCCTTCAGTTAACGTATATTATTGAAGTGTAAGTACAATTGAATTAAGTCTGCGTGTTTTCCCATCAGGACCTTTGGCCATTATATTTTCGAGCATTATCTTTTCTCTGGGCCGGGCTCTTTTTATAAATTCTTTCATCTTACCCGAGAGTTGGTTACCGGTTCCTTCAAAATCGTTGATATCACCACCTTTGCTAGTGCCTGAGAAACTGAATGAAACTATAACGAAGTTAAGATTAAATTCAAAATCAGCAGGCATACGTGGAATAATGGCACTTGAAGCAAGCAACAAATCCCTGTTTACTATACCACCGTTGGTATTTGCAATAAAGGCTTCCGGGCTTGGCACGTTTTTCACCCGATATTCAACAGCACCCATGCTTTTCATCCGGTCTCCAAGTTTGGCATTCACCGAAACGGAAGCTTTACCAGCGGATTCAGGACGTACTACCCATTCAGATCCACTTCTGGATATTGTACCGTTGGTAATACTGGCACTGATCTGATCAGGTGAAACACCCCCGGCAGATATTGACACGGGATTATCAACACCGATATAAAATACGTTCATTTTAGTTGCCGAAACGGACAAAGATGGAGGTGCAACTATGTAGTCAAATTTTACAGGGTAGGCTTCCATGGTTCCATCGGGTTTCTTATAATTTACGGTACCGGTAACAGTTTTCGGTCCGGGAGAAGTAGCAGGCAGAGTAACTTTTACCACTCCATTTTCGCTTGTTCTGAGTCCACCTATGTTGGCAGTAAAACTTTGCTTTGAGTCCATAGCTGTAACAAAAACTTCGGCTTCGTAATTTTCGCCCATAAAAACATACTGACTCTTTGGTACAACGGTAGCGCCCACTTTGTCGATCTTGAAATCAGAAGCTCCAATTTTACTTCTCAGGTGCGTAACCACATCCAATTCAGCATTCTGCACTTCAGCAACCAGTTTATTAAGTATGGTTACATCGGCTGCAAGAATGGTATGGTAAAAATTATGCATTTCCCAATTTTGTTCATTATGATCCGCATCATAGAAAGGGCCCTTAAGATCGAGACCAATTTTAATATTTCCACGTTCAGCAGGATCTAACAGGTTAAGCAAATCTTCTTTATACTTTGCTATGGTTTTCTTCATTTCGCCGGCTTTCCCTTTCGATCCATCCGCAGAATTTCCGATAAAATAATGAGTTGTCGCATCATATTTATCTTTGGTACCCATGAGATACAATGGCTTCACTTTAGCTGAATCCAATGGTATTCCCTCCGATTCCGCTATTGCATCATATTTTATAGTATTCAGATAGGATTTTAGTCCGTCGGATAGTTTACGAGCCTCTACTGCTTTATCCCAAAAAGGTTTAACTTTTTCAGGTTCATTTTGATATTGCTTTTCAAAGCTTGCATAATAATCAGATGTTTTGCTATTGAAAGTCCTGTTGGTAGTTTCCATACTTTCGTTAACAACCAGGAAAGCATTCAGAATTTCAACAGACACATTGAGTGCCAGTAAGGCAGTTAAAACCAGGTACATCATCCCGATCATTTTTTGCCTGGGCGTCTCTTTATATCCTGCCATATTTAAGCGTTTTCAGTGTTGAATTATTATAGTGAAGTGTTCGGATAGCTTTACTTGTTGAGATTTACATTCATGGCAGTAAGCATGTTACCATAAACCTGGTTGAGCGCACTTACACGTTTTGTAAGCTGGTCTATTTCCTCCTGGTATTTGGTCATATTAGATGATGATTCATTCATGCTGTTCAGGAAGGACCCAACTGTTGACCTGAGCTGATTGGTAGTTTCGATCTGCTCGTTTGAGCTTTTCAACTGAACTTCATAAATAGTATTTAAAGCTGCGAGGTTACCTGATATTTTCTGCAACTGGTCGTTATACGCTTTGCTGTCTATTGCGCTGAAATTCAGCATTTCGGCCGATTTGCTAAGTAAATCAGCTGAAATATTATATTTTTCAGATAACTTATTTGCCGATTCGGTGGCTGATGAAAGACTATTGGAAAATGATTCGGTAGCAGTCATTTCCTTTTTGATAGCTGTAGACACTTCAGTATAAACAATTGCAAGATTACCAGCGGAAGCAGCAGCTGACTTAACGCTGGATGAAAATTCGCCAACAGTCGAAGCATCCTGTTGCAACACATCACTTACCATTTTATAGGAAGAGGATAATTCGCCGGCAGATTTACCGGCATCCTGTACATTTTTAACAAAATCTTCAGTTACAACGGCGGTATTGGTAACGTCGGTCATTTTGCTGACGTTTTCGCTCATTTTACGCATTCCGTCGCCCAGGCTTTCAATTAGTTCGGGGCCAATCTTGGCTTTCGAAAGCATCTCATCGAGATCCTGTGTAACACTTTTACCTGCGGCAGGAGCTTTTCTTGAACCGTGCGAAATTGGTTTTCCTTCGCTATACAAACCGGCAAGCTCCGGATATACAAGACTCCAGTCAGGGTCAGCATGTGGTGGCTCAAACGCCGAGAAAAAGAAAATAACCGCTTCGGTTGACAGACCTAGAAAAAGCATTTCATTAGCGAATGGATAATGTACAATTTTAAACAGTGCACCCAGGATAACAACGGCTGCACCGATTCCGTACAACTTTGACATGAAGTTTTTATACCCTTTACTGCTGACAAAACTTGTAAAACTCATGATGAAAAAATTATGAAGTGATGAAATTGATTCTGATTAAATATTTATGTACTAATTTCAGAAAAGTAACTTGATTCTAGTTATAAATTCTGGATGCCCTTGCAGGATTATCATCTTTCTGTCGTCCCATATAATCCTGAACGCAACGGAAGCCGATATAGCATTTCGATGAATCCTGGTATTCGTAAGCTCGTGTTGATACCTGAAGATAGTATGCAATATCTTTCCAGGAACCTCCGCGTACAAGTTTGCGTTTCATTAAAGGAGGATCATCGTCTTTGGCATTATACATATATGTAGGGTTCATATCCCATGTAAACTGTCCGGCGGATTCATCGTAAGCATCAGCACACCATTCGGATACATTCCCCGACATATCATATAGTCCGAAATCGTTGGCAGGATAATGGGCTACAATAATGGTGCGGGCTCCGCCATCGTCGGCATAATTTCCGCGCAAAGGTTTAAAGTTGGCCAGGAAGCATCCCTTGTCGTTCCTGGTATAAGGACCGCCCCATGGATATGGACTAAAGGTATTGCCGCCACGGGCTGCCCATTCCCATTCAGCTTCGGTCGGAAGCCTGAATTCGTTGGGGATTGCTGTTTTTTTGCTTTGAAGGAATGATTCGAGTAAACGTGTACGCCAAACGCAGAATGCGGAAGCCTGTTTCCAGTTTACTCCAATTACAGGATAATTATCGTAGGCAGGATGCCAGAAATAACGCTGTGCAACAGGATCGTTGTAGCTATATGCATAATCATGAAGCCACGATAGTGTATCAGGATATACGTTAATAACTTCTTTACGAACGTAAACGGAGCGGTCTTTCATCCCCTGGGGACGGTTGGCAAAGTTTGCATTTTTTGTATCGCCGGGTTGGCTGTAGTCTTTTTTTGATGCTGCCAATAAATCTATATAATAGTATTCATAAAACAATTTACGGGTATCTATTTCTTTCTTCCTGTAATATCTTTCATTTTCGGGAAGGAACATGGCTTCCAGGGCATCGCGGTTTTCTTCGGAATTCCATTTTATTTCAGTTTCCCAGTTCAGATAAGGGGGATCATATGTTTCACCGGTTTTTTTGTTTTCCGAAACCAGGAACTGGTCGGGAGAAACTTCACCAAGTATACGGCGGGCAATGGAATCCTTAACCCAGTATACGAATTGGCGGTATTCGTTATTGGTGATTTCGGTTTCGTCCATATAAAAAGCCGTTACCGTGATGGTTCGCGGATTATTCAGGTGGGCATAAGGCACATCCTGGTCACCCGACCCCATGGTATAACTTCCCATTGGAACATATGCCATCCCGAATGGATCAGGTTGGTAAAACTTTTCACGGTTTTGAACACCTATAAGTTCTCCGTTGCCGCTATTCCGGCAACTGGCAAAAAGTAGTGCAATCAGTGTAATGCAGAGCAGTTTTTTCATTGCTGTGTTGTTTGTTGTGAGTCAAGTTCCGCCTCAGTAATTGTTAATTCCGACATTTCCATTCGATTCCGATAACAGTATATCTGGATTTACATCCACAAATTAACAATCGTTATAACGTTAGCTGACATCATTTCAGTATGCAATTAACGACAAGTTATATTCTTTATTATATGGCTCATAAATATTTTCATTCAGAACCGGTAATTAATTCATCTTTTACTATTACAAATATCGTGTATTCCGATAACCGGAACGCGTTTTTTCTCTTTCTAATTTAAACCGGTAGCGTACCATAATCTCATGACTGCCCGTTGCTGCTATCCTGCTGGTCGGTATATCATACGAATATCCTATTTCGATATCTTTATATACCATGCCAACCATAAGCGCAACTGCGTCGGAAATACGATAGGTTAACCCTCCCCATATTTTATTATTGTATCTGGCCATTAAATTAACATCTGCCTGAAACGTATTCCCGTCGGATTTCAGAAAAACCGAAGGTGTAAATACATATCCCTGGAAAGCCGGAAATAAAAAATCATGACCACCGGTAAGATAATAATGACGACGGTTTGTGTAAAAAGCGCCTGCTGTACCCGTTCCTTTTGCCTGGCTTTCGAAAAGCTGTGTGGAAGAAAACCCAATGTAGTATCTGGGTTTCTGCAGGAACACGCCAGCCGACATATCGCTGATCATAACGCCCTTGTCAGAGATATCGGAAAGCACAGGATCGTCGGGACTAACTGCCTGAAGTTTATCTTTATTAATAAATTTGTTGTTAAAATTCGCATTCAGCCCGATCCCCAATTTAGCGTTGCCCAGATTAAGATGGTAGGCATATCCTAACTTAACAAGCATGTTTTTAGTATATCCTTCCTTGTCCTGCGCTATACCCACTCCTATTCCACCGCGAAGAAAACGGATGGGTGAGTCGGCTGTTAGTAAAACAGTCTCGGGAGCCACTTTATAATTTTCATCGTCTTTTAAACCAACCCACTGCTCATGGAAAATTCCTGTAACCGTAATGCCATCGTACATTCCGTAGGAACCAGGATTAACAAAGGTATTATTGAACATATTATGCGTAAACTGCGGATCCTGCTGTGCCTTTAACCCAACGGATATGGCAGATAACAGGATAACACATAAAATTGAGCGCATAAAAAAAGCAGGGTGCATATCTATAATTGAAAAAACGTGCTAAAGTAATAAAAAATAAGTTGAGCCAGGTAATTTATAATAAAATGATTCATTTAATGTTCAACAGAAGGCCTGTTAATTCAATGGTTTTAGTCCATAACACAACCCCGAAAAATTTATTGCCGGAATCTGCTTGCTTCGGTTGTAGCAATTGCAACCTTGAAATAAAATTCCTTGGCTTTACACGAGGATAAATGCAAAAGTAATGCGCAGAATACTATATCTGAGAACATATTTGAGAAGCCTTTATTACTGATGCCAATTTGTGAGTCTTTTTACTGAAATTTTGTTCGGAACAGGCTTAATAATTTAAGAGCGGCTTCATTCCCATGGTTTGTGGCGGATTAAAGCCAAAAGATGATCATTGCATCGTTATAAAATAAAACCTGAGATTTTTTTTTGTTTTATAGTGCTTTCTCAAAATATCTGACCAAATTTGCACCCTGAGAAAAACAAAAGAATTTAATAGTTAAATTATTGATAATATGGACTTTCGACCTGAGAAAATATTCTCGAAAAAATGGTTTATCAGCTACAGCCTTATTGTGATAGGCTCAATTATCCTGGCTGCTGGTTTTGTTTTTTTTATTTCCCCTTATAAAATCGTTCCCGGTGGTGTTTATGGTATTGCTATTGTGATCCATTATATGACTCAGGGAGTATTTTCGTGGGCGCCGTCGGGTTTACCAATCGGCACTATGGGTTTGATAATGAATATCCCGTTGACTATCATCGGGATCAGAATTTTAGGACCGAGGTTTGGTGTGAAAACTGTAGTTGGATTTGTACTTACTTCGGTTTTTATGGATGCGATTACTTATTTTTTTGGTGAAGCTCCACTGGTGGAAGGCGATGCATTACTTTCAGCTATATTCGGAGGCCTGATGGTTGGTATAGGGCTTGGACTTATTTTTAAATCAAAAGCAACTTCAGGCGGATCAGACATTGTAGCTATGATACTGGCAAAATACACAAAAATGCCACTAGGCCAGCTAATGATTTATGTAGATTCAGCTATTGTGCTGATTGGTCTGGTAGTTTTTGCCGATTGGAAAATCCCTTTATACTCCTGGATTGTAATTTATGTAACCGGTAAAACCATAGATGTTGTTTTGCAGGGGATGAGTGTGGACAAAACGCTGTTTATCGTTTCAGATAAATTTGTTGAAATCCGCGACCGTATTATCAACGACCTGCACCGTGGCGGAACATATATCCCCGGTAAAGGAATGTACAATGGCGGCGACAAAACTATTATATTCACGGTTGTGAACCGCCGCGAAATGGCTTTGCTCCAGGAATATATTCATGAGATTGATCCTAAAGCTTTTCTTACCGTACTTGAGGCAAATGAAATATTGGGGGAAGGATTCAAGTCGTTGAAAGAAAAATTAGAGGATTAGGGGTTAGAGTTTCAGGGTTTCAGAGTTTCAGAAGTACTAGATTACAGACCACTGAGCGGAGCCTAAGCGCAGAGCTATAGGCTGCTGAGAGGTGGTTGGTGAGCAAGCCGAACCAAGCCGAATCGCAGGATTACAGGTCGCTGAGCGGGGCCAAAGCGCAGGATTACAAAAAATGAACTAAGTATATGGTCAAGACCTCATTTTTTCAAAAAGAGAAACTATTTTCGTTTAAATGGTTCAAATCTTATGCCCTGATTGTCATGGGCACATTCCTGATTTCTGTTGCATATGTATTTTTTATAAGTCCTGATAAAATAGTACCAGGCGGTATATATGGCGTTGCCATCATGATACATTATTTGCTGGGAACGCCTATCGGATTAACCGCACTTGCTTTTAACATACCGCTCACTATTTTAGGTACCAAACTCCTGGGACCACGGTTCGGGACAAAGACAGTTGTTGCTTTTATATTAACTTCTGTATTTGTGGATACCCTGTTTTATTTTCACGGTTCCAAACCTCTGGTTCCGGGTGAAACGCTTGTTTCATGCATTTTCGGCGGTTTACTGATTGGAATTGGAGTAGCCATGACATTTAAAGCCAAAGCCACCAGTGGCGGAAGCGATGTAATAGCATTGATTTTGCAGAAGTACACGCGTCTGCCTATTGGACAGTTGATGATGATTGTTGACTCAACAATTGTATTACTAAGTTATGTTGCATTTGGCGATTGGCGCATTCCATTGTTTAGCTGGATTACCATTTATGTTATAGGCAAGGTTGTGGATACCGCCATGCACGGATTTTCGTACGATAAAACTCTTTTTATTATTTCGGACAAGCATCAGGAAATCCGCGATGCCATTATCACTGACATAAAACGGGGAGGAACATTTTTACAAGGCGAAGGCATGTACAAGCGCGAAAGCAAGCAGATCATTTTCACTGTTGTAAATCCCCGCGAATTATATATGATAGAGGAATTTGTTCACCGTATCGATCCGAATGCTTTTATTGCAGTTCTCGAAGCTTATGAAATTCTTGGAAGAGGGTTTAAATCACTATCAGAGAAAGTGGATGCGAAATAAATTTCAATTCAAAACCTAGGCAAGCCAGAACAAAACAGGTTTCCCATTAAGCCACAATGCACACGAAGCGACACAGTGTATTTTGCATCTTTGCAGGATAGAAAATCTTGCCAAAAAATAAACAAATATTATTGTTGAGAAATTAAAATGAATAATCCCGGACTGAAATATTTCAATCCGGGACTAAATTTTACAGTAATCTGGTTTATACCTTTTTCCTTACCTGAATAATTTTACAATATCATTCCCATTTGCAAAGATAAGCAGGGCAAAAAGCAAGACCATACCGGTAATCT
>JBBRYZ010000051.1:0-25961 GCA_038237165.1 Bacteroidales bacterium
ATTTTAAACGGATTCAAAGATAAGGCTAATACTCAAATTATAAGACTCCAATCCCAAGATGTAAATTCCAATCCCGATATCTGTCGTGACCAAATTTCAAATCACAAGTTCCAAATCCCAAACTTGCCTACAATTTGTAAATCGTACTTCGTAAATCGTAAATCAACCTTTATCTCCGGTCTTCCAACTGCTGTAACCTAATATTTATTTTCTCTCAATTCTTTAATCCATTTCCCTCCTTCAACTTTCACTGGCGTATAATTGATAATCTTGTCAAGAAGAATATTTTCATCACTTTCAGAAATCAGGTTGATACGTTGTTCGGGTTTCACAAAACGCTGATCCACTGAATGATCAAGAAATGCAAGCAATTGATCATAATATCCCAGCACATTGTAAAGTGCGACCGGCTTGTTAATAATCTCAAGTTGGTTCCAGCCCATCATCTCGAAAATCTCATCCAGAGTGCCTACGCCACCCGGCATTGCAACAAACGCATCCGAAAGCTCTTCCATCAATGCCTTACGTTCGGCCATGGTGCTTACAACATGAAATTCGGTAAGTCCCTTGTGCGCAACTTCCCGGTCAATAAGCGTATGAGGCATAACGCCAATCACTTTGCCACCGGCTTCCAGCATAGTGTCGGCAATTTCGCGCATCAGTCCTACGTTGCTGCCGCCGTAAACCAGCGAAATGTTTTTTTGTGCAAACAGCTTGCCTAGTGCAATTGCTTTTTGGGTATATAATGGGTTGCTTCCGCTCGATGAACCGCAGAAAACGCAGATGGATTTTATTTTATCTGTCATGTTTATTTTTTTTAAAACTCCATTTCAAAAACTTCGGCTAATTTCTCTTTTAATACACTTTTCACTGCCTCAATATCTATTTCTTTCCCTAATTCCGCTTGCAACGAAGTTACTTTTTTATCGGTAAATCCACATGGATTTATCATGTTAAAATAAGTTAGATCAGTATTTACATTTAATGCAAATCCATGCATGCTCACTCCGCGGCTGACCCGAACGCCGATTGCACAAATTTTTCGCGTTTTACCTGGAATTGTTGGATCGAGCCAAACCCCGATTGCATCTTTGAGGCGAAAACCGTTCAATCCGTAGTGTTTTAAACAAAGAATAATGGCATCCTCCATTTTTTTAATGTAATCACGCACTCCTGTTGCAAAATAATCCAGGTTAAGGATCGGGTAACCCACAATCTGGCCCGGACCGTGATAAGTTATATCGCCACCGCGATCAGTATGAATGTATTCTGCATTTTTAGCCTGCAACTGAATGAAATTGGCAAGCATATTGTTTTCCGACCCGCTTTTGCCGATAGTAAACACATGAGGGTGTTCGACAAACAGTAAATAGTTGTTGGTTATTTGTTCGTGGTTATCCGGATATTTCTGAATATTAATTTTCTGATCAATTATTTCATTAAAGAGTTTTTCCTGGTAATCCCACGCCTGCTGGTAGGGCATTAATCCCAAGTCAATCGTAGAGACGCGATACCTCGCGTCTCCGGTTGAATACGCATTGCCAGAGACGCGATGCCTCGCGTCTCCGATTAAATCCGCATTGTATGAGATGCGATGCCTCTCGTCTCCGGTTGAATCCGCATTGTCAATATGTTTCTCTGCATGATAACTGCTTCGAACCAATGGTTTGCTTTCAACATGTGTAAAACCTTTTTCGATTCCGGCAACACGGTATTTCTCAAACACGTCGGGATGAATATATTCAACCACAGCCAGATGGTTTGGAGTCGGCTGCAGGTATTGACCAATAGTAAAAATACTGCAACTCACTTTTCGAAGATCATCCATCAAATCCAGTACCTCAGCTTCTGTTTCGCCTAAACCGACCATAATCCCCGATTTTGCTCGTAATCCTGATGCTGCAATCTGTCGTAATACTTCCAAGCTGCGGTCGTATTGAGCCGCACTGCGGATTTGAGGCGTAAGCCGACGTACGGTTTCGAGGTTATGCGAAATAATATCTGGTGCAGATTTAATTACCGTTTGCAATTGGTCTGAGTTTCCGCCAAAGTCGGGAATCAATGTTTCGAGGGTGGTGCCCGGGTTTAATTCTTTTACTTTACGAACCGTTTCAGCCCATATTGCTGATCCTCCGTCAGGCAGATCATCACGATCAACGGAAGTTATTACAACATGTTTAAGTGCCAGGTGTTTGATGGAATCTGCAATTTTTTCAGGTTCGTTTGCATCAATGGGTAAAGGTTTCCCTGTTTTAGTGGCACAAAACTTACACGAGCGTGTACAGATATCGCCCAGGATCATAAACGTTGCCGTTCCGGCATTCCAGCATTCGCCCATGTTCGGGCATTTACCGCTGGAGCAAATGGTATGCAACCCCTTCTCCTCAAGTATTCCTTTAACTTTCAGATAGTTATCCCCTTTAGGGAGTTTTATCTTTAACCAGTCGGGTTTACGTATAGGGTTGCTATAATTATCGGACATGAATCAAAAATTGAAAGGGCAAAAGTACTTTATTTCATGATTCGGATGATTTTATCCAACCGACAAAACCAAACCCGTTGCCCGAAATGGAATATATCGTAATTTTGAGCATCAAAATGAAAAGAGATATTGTGATCTATCAGTTAAATAAATAAGGCATGTTGTCACAGATTTTGCAAATTAACGCACATTTTGAAGTGAATTTGGAGGCTATTAAGAACATAACTAATTTTTAGCTGTTTAAATTTTATCTGTAAAATCTGCGTAATCTGTGGCTTAAATATCTTTTTGAATTTCGCTGGCTGAATTGGCAAGGAATTATATTGAAAAACTGATAAATAACTAATTGGAGGTTTGTGATGAATGAATTATATCCATTGAAATTTAATCCCATTTATAAAGAAAAAATATGGGGCGGCGATAAAATAAATACGGTTTTCGGAATGAACTATGCTCCTTTGCCCAACTGCGGCGAGGCATGGGTATTGTCGGGGTACGGTGAAGAAATCAGTATTGTGAATAATGGATTCCTGGTCGCAAACCAGCTCGACGAACTGATTGATGTGTATATGGGCGACCTTGTAGGAGAAACCGTTTACGAAAAATACGGTAGCAAATTCCCCTTGCTTGTTAAGATCCTGAATTCGAACGACTGGCTTTCGATACAGGTACATCCAGATGATGAACTTGCCAAAAGCCGTCACAACGATCTTGGCAAAACCGAAATGTGGTATGTAGCTGATGCTGAACCTGGCGCTGAGCTCATCAGCGGATTCTGTCGTGACATGGATGCTGATCAATATCTTTCGAACCTTAATAACGGCACAATCAAAGAGATTATGAATTATGAAAAGGTTCATAAAGGCGACGTATATTTTATGCCTGCAGGCCGGGTTCATGCTTTAGGCCCCGGATTGCTTATTTTTGAAATTCAGCAAACCAGCGACCTAACTTACCGTATTTACGATTTCGACAGGGTAGATGATAAGGGGATTCCTCGTCAGCTGCATACCGAACTTGCCCTTGATGCACTCGACTTTACAAAACACGAAAGTTACAGGACCGAATATGAGCCTGCCTTTAACAAGACCGTTCCGGTTGTGGAAAGCACCTATTTTAACACCAGCGTAATCCATTTCGACAAAGCTGTGGTTAAAGATTACAGCGGCCTGGATTCCTTTGTAATACTGCAATGTGCTGATGGTAAATGCACCATTGAATACGAAGGCGGTACCGAAACACTCAAAGCAGGCGATGTTCTTCTGATTCCGGCTATCATGGAACGAATTCAGATTATACCTCAGGTTGAAACTACTCTACTTGAGATTTACTATCCGCAGGCATAATACCGGCTGGTTTATATTTCTCAGTATTGGTACTCAGACTGATTTACGGTCTGCAAATGGTTTTGATTCATGCAATTAGATCAATCACCATCGAATTACAGAATATACCTGTCAGATTGAAGGTGTTATATACACGGTCTTTCCTTTAGCATCTTTTATTGCCAGCAGAATTGCTTTCCGATGCCGGACCGGATCGTAAGAAACATGCACCCATCTGAAGCCAAATTCGTCTATCATCTGATCGAAAGGCAGGTTCAGCTCTTTAATTTTACGGAATAAGGACTCGTTGCCGTGAGTAAGATCAATAATATCAGCGGCCTGACCAGTCACATGCTGACTGTTTGCTGCTCCACCAATTGCTTTGTTCAGGGAAGGGCATCTGTAACCGCTATTCACCTTTAAAGGCGTTCCGAGTGCATCCCGCAAAGGCTGGAGAATGTTAACTGATAGCGCTCTCAGGTTCTCGATTACTAATGCAGGAGGATTGTATTGCTCGTTGTCAAAATTTCGATGCTCTGTAACCAACAATTCATGTAAAGAAAAATTAGGTGTGAACTGAATGTTATCTACCATTGGATAAATATCTAAAATGTTATTTCACAACAAATATACAACCACGACCTAACCCTGCGCAATAGCACAAAAGCGTCATTTTTAAATTAAAATAATTTGGAAATTGAAAAAATTTATACTGCTGGTTTCCAGTTGGTGATTTTATTTGATCCTGATCAGCCTTACAGACCATATGCTGCTACCACCTATAATTTTTATGATATAAATTCCTGAGGGCAAATAACTTCCGTCAAATTCCGTCTTATAACATCCAACTGTTTTTATTCCTTCATCGATTGAACCAACTTCGTTTCCCATAGCATTGTAAAATACAATTTTTACCTGGCCAGCCGCTTTTACATTATACTCAACGTAAAGCTTATCCGTAAAGGGATTTGGATAAACTGAAAACTCATTTTCAGGAGAAGTTTTAATGCCGGTAAAAACAAATGAAACCTCATTAGAAGCATCTGATCTACAGCCATTGGCATTACCCGCAATTGAATAATAAACCCCGGAAGTTTCCGGATAATAGGTCCTAGCCACAGCTCCTGAAATCAGACCATCGTTGTTGTACCATTGGTTACCAGAGATTGCAGAAGAAACAATGTGATCATCTGAAACAGATACAAGTGGAGCAGAGGGCGGCGGTTCAACAATAACCGTTGCTTTACCGGCAACAGATAACGTTTTACCCGTAACCCGGACACTGTATGTTGTAGTTACAAGTGGATTAGCCATAGGATTGAAGATGGTTGTATCGTTAAGCGGATTTGTAGGCGTCCAGTGATAACTGTAATCTGTTCCGCCGGTAGCGAAAACATAAAGCTGTGACTGATCGCCCGCGCAAATACTTGCAGGTTCAGCCATAACAGTAACTGAATCCGAACCTGAAGGCTTCCCGTTTAAAGCTGGAAAGCGGATGTAATCTATCCATGCCGCATCGGTTCCTGAAGAGGTTGCTTCATCCTTTTCGTAAATCCAGCTGAATTTATGATTACCCGCAGTAACAGGGTAGCTTGCTTTTGCCCAGCTGTCATTGCCACTCCAGCGACCAAGCTCATTACCATCCACATAGAACTTCAGAAAGTCGTAGCCCCATTCGGATGACACTTTGTGATAAAAAGATATGGTATCAGAGCACAAAACCAGGCATTCGAGATACAATTCACTTCGCTCAGAGTCGTTTATGGTGCCTGACTTTGCCCCGAATAAACCTTCGGATCTGATATTCGGACTGATTTCCCAGGATTTGTTATCTTTAATCTGCCAGCAATATTTTGAAAAATCACCCGTTTCAAAATCCTCAACCTGCCGACCGACTTTCAGCTTCAGACTTGAAACTGAATTATACGGACCTGCCTCTGCTAAAACATGTATGGAAAAACTGCTTCCCGGCACCGCATCCGGGCTAACCGAAAAGCTAAAAACAGCGGTGCCACTTTCACCCGGAGCTAATGAAGTAAGCTTCAAAGCCTTCGAATTTGTCGTAACATTATCGCCGGATACAAACAACCTGGTTTTGATTACTGCTGAAATACTATGACCTGTATTGCTTACCGGCACAGTAATAAAAATAGTTTCACCCGGATCAATTCGTCCGTTGCCATTACCTGCCGTTGAATCCTCAAAAGTAATATTCCCAATGTGCAGGTTCGGTGCATAAACCTGGAAACTGAATTCTGAAGAAAACTCATTTGTATCTGCCTGAGTTGTAATTATCACAGAAGCATTATGCATATCCGGAACAAAATCCTTAACCCCCAACGTAAATGCCTTCAACGCGGAAGATGTTTCACCCGATTGAATCAAAGGCCATGCATGAGTATTTGATAAAACGGTAAGATATTTATCAGTGGTTGTAATCGTTGAAACAGCATTTCGGGCTTCAGAAATTCCAACGTTATGCATAGTAAAATTCAGATTAAGAGGTTCTCCAGGTTCAGGCAAACCGTTATTATTTGCATCAATATCTATAATCGCAAAGTTGTACGGCAATAAGTAAGAGCCTTCAGGAATTGCCACCTTTACACTATCGATAAAAGGTTGTCGATTTTGTTTGGTAATCACAATACTGGCATAACCTGACTCAGAAAAAGGAAGTAGAGACACAAAAGCCAGACCGTTTTCATCGGCTTCGGCTACACCATTCAGTTTATTGTTTTTACTTATTGCAACATCGGCATAGGGTTCGGTGCGAACTTCAAATGTGGAAGCACCCATGGGCAATAAAGGCTTGTAATCAACAGCCATAGCAGAAGGCACCGAAAAATAGATCATAGTGGAAGGATCGCCCATCAGGCAATAAATCTCCCAGTAATATTTTTTTAAGTCAGAATTTGATGCCTGAACGGCAAGATTACCGGCAAATACCATTTGTCCTGTAGTACTATACCATTCGGACCGCGGTTCGCCATGATCGTGAAACAGGCGGTCGAAGGCTCCTGAACCCGTAGTTTCATAGGTCGGGTTGGAAACAATAGATCCATTGCCTACACTCCACCAGTAATCTTCGTCCCAGTAAGTTAAATCAGAAGCACCTATATACGCCAAAGCGCCTTTGTTTACGGCACGCACAAGCTCTTCGCCAAATGAATTCAGGTTAAAAGCGCTTGTCTGACACGAGTTTCCAACTATCAATCCATATTTGCCGGCGTTCTGAAGTTTCGCAATGTCCTGTATGGTAAACAAGGGATTGGCCCAACCCTCCGGACTTCCGTGGGCCGAATAATTTGCATACGAAACACCATGGTTGATATTCGCCTGGATTTTTTGAGTGTAATTTCCTCCAGCCGGTTCCGGTTGAAGGTATGTGTGAGCCATTAGATTGTGAACTGCATTGAAATAATATGCAGTTCCATAATTTACCTGGCCATTTCCCCACCGTGCCTGATGCGATGCATCCGCGCCTGCTGCCAGAACTACTTCATTCAGAAACGAAGGATCGGGTATGAGGAATTGCTCATATTGCAGGGTTTTATCAATTTGAGGTTGCAATTCGGCAACGGTATTGGCCGAAAACCTTCCATAAAAGACTTCGGGCAGATAATCGCCGGTGTATTCACAATAATACAAATCACTTACGTGATCACCGCAGCTAAAAGCAGGAATCTGGTCCACATCACCTGCAAAAAGCACAAAGGTCGGGGCCGGATCGGATGAAGTTGCGGAAGTATAAAGGTTTTGCAGGTATGCTTTTATGGATTGATTGGTTTTGCCTACAGCCGGATCATCGGTGTAAGTCTCAATAACATTGAATCCACGTTTTATTTTCCACTTTATGAATGGCTGTAATGCTTCCCGGAACATTGGATCGGAAACAATAACGTATTTAACGGGAACAGCGGAAGTAGCAACCGGGATTGCAAGTTCTGGTTTATAATTAAGTACATTCCTGAAAACATTGCTGAAATAGGGCGATTGAGTTTCGGCGTTATTTCCTGCAAGTTTTGATTTAAGAGTACCTATAAAACGGATTTCAACCACGAGATTATCATAAACTCTTATTGTGTTTTTTACCGGATTATATTCAACCGGAGATAAAATAAGGCTGGCAAGCTGAACAGATCGCATATATCCTGCAACCTCAACCTTAGCCAATGCTTCACCATAAAAACTGTTAGTTGCATACAATTTCTTATTGAACTCAATGGATTCATTACGGTTGCAGTTCTTCGACTGAGGAGGTTGCGCAGGGAAAAGTGGTTGAGTGATCCCGAAATCGGAGAGTTTATATTCCTTAACATCATAACTGATAACAGAAACTACAGGCGTTGATCCGATAGGAATCTCAATCAGCTTGCTCAATACCGGCAGTTGCGGAGCGCCAACTTTATTGGATTTCGAATACGAATCTGCCATCAATTCAACAAATTCGCCTTTATCGGTTTTCAGCAACAGCGTTTTGAAACTGCTTAACGAATTTGAAACCAGCAGTCGGTTAGTTGAATTTTCGGTCAAACTTAACTTGTTGCTACCCGAAGGTGAAAGAATAATCTGGTTGGATGCAACTATCTGCAAACTCCAGAAAAGTGCAACTATTATTAGCCATGCGGATATAGTTTTATGTATGGGAATATGCACGAAAACAATGGTTTGAATGACAGGATTATGGAATACAAAGTTATTGCTTTATCAATACTTTTATAAGATAAAGATAGAACATGGAATTCTCAGCACTTTTTGTAACACATGATCTGAGTAACCTTATTAAAGATAAATTATTTGACACAGTGATTCCTTTATTTTAACATCTGAACAGGGATGAATTATGCATTTACATCAAAATAATATTTAGCCTTAAAGTTTGACTTATCGATAATAATTTAACTTTGCTGCAATTATAGATTCATAATTGTATTAAGAACTATGAAAAGATTTTCTATTATTATTTCTCTGTCGATGCTACTTTTGAGTGCATTTTCGCAGGAAACAAACACGAAGAAGAATGACACATTAAGAAAGGATGCCCTGAATGTGTTTATGGAGGCCAGTGACTATATACGCAAAGACATTCCTTACATAAACTATGTTAGAGATATACACGACGCAGATCTATATATTATAGCAACATCCCAGTGGACAGGATCCGGAGGACGCAAATACACTTATTTTTTTGTCGGTCAGACTGGTTATGCGGGAATGCGTGATACCCTTTCCTTTGTTACCTCTCCAGATGAAACACAGGATGAAATAAGGGTGAAAGAGGTTAGAACCTTGAAAATGGGCCTGATGCGTTATGTGGCAAAAACCCCGCTTTCAAAATACATGAATATAAGTTTCAGCGAACCGCTATCCGAAACGGTATCGTCGGACAAATGGAAAAGCTGGGTTTATAAAATCTCTTTCAGCGGATGGCTTGATGGTCAGCAGAGCTATAAATCAACAAATGTTTACGGGAATCTCTCTGCGACGCATGTTACCCGGGATTGGAAAATAAATCTTGCGGCAAGATACAATTACGGAATTGAAAAATATGATCTGGGCGATGATATAATCACAAGTAAGAATAGTTCAAAGTCCTTTAATTCGGTCATTGTAAGAAGTATATCCGATCACTGGTCGTATGGAGGAACTGCCTACCTTGGAGCATCAAGTTACAGAAATTCCAACCTTGCAGCATCCTTTCTTCCGGGAATTGAATATGACCTGTTCCCTTATACCGAGTCTACACGAAGACAATTAAGATTTCTTTATACTATCGGGTACAGGTATGCAGCTTATATTGACACAACAGTTTATAATAAGACAGAGGAAGGCCATTTTATGCACTCAATAAATATTGCATATGAGGTTATTCAAAAATGGGGTACAATTGATGCCAATCTTAACTACAGTAATTACCTGTACGATTTTTCGAAAAATAACCTTTCGCTAAATGCATTTCTCGACCTTAGAGTTACAAAAGGATTATCTGTCAGCTTTTCGGGCGGAGCATCACTTATACATGATCAGCTTGGACTGGTAAAAGGAGGTGCAACCACCGAGGAAGTACTCCTTCGACAAAAAGAACTGGCAACTCAGTTTCAATTTTTTACCAGCTTTGGTTTTACTTACACATTTGGTTCTATTTACAACAATGTAGTTAATCCAAGATTCGGCAATGGCGGTGGCGGCGGAATGATAATCAATAATTGATTCAAGTTCCAAAGTACTTGTTGGTATATTGGCAAAAAGTGTAAAAGATAAGTCAGTGTTATTCTGACATACCTTTTACACTTTTCAGTTTTCTGTCACGAAACGATTTCTATCTGTACAAAATCAGTTTTTATGTTTATCAGGATTATGGCAGCAGGTTTCGGCTGTGCAGGTTTCGGGTTTTTCAACCACCAGCACCACACTGAAAATCCCTTCGTCCGAATTGATGTCATTGTATTTTTTGATCATATCGGCATCAAGATATTTCTCCAGTAATTCTGTGGGAAGTTCCACCTTATTCACCTCAACAATGCCGCCTTGGGTAAAACCGGTTTTCTGAAAATAGCTCATAAACACATCGGCTTTTTCAGCGCCTGCAATGCAACCGGCAATGGCTGAGGCTTCCTTGCGAAGTTCATTCGGAATATCATTGATGATCACGAAATCAGACACACAAACATATCCGTTGTGATCAACCACACGGTACATTTCGTCGGCAACTTTCTGCTTATCACTCTGAAGATTGAACACACAACTGGCATAAACCACATTGGCAAATTCATCGGATACAGGCGCGGCGATTACATTGCCCAGCCTGAATTCAACGTTACTCACATCCGATTTATCAACTCTCTCACGGGCAGTATTGATGTTTTGTTCTGAAATGTCGATGCCAATTACTTTGCCTTTTGGGCCAACCACGCCGGCAGCAGATATACAATCGCTGCCATGCCCTGAGCCGAATTCGACCACGCGGTCGCCAGGCTGTAAAAGCTGGAACCTCGAAGGAAGATTTGTATTTACCTCCGAATGCTCATGGCTTTCGGAATGACTGCCACAACCTCCTGATCCACAGCCACAGGCACTATCATTAACTTTTTCTTTAATTTCAATTGATTTTACGCCTACTTCCATATTATATTTTTTTAGCTTTTTTACGACTTGTGAGATTAAAATCAGTTTATTACTCTTGAATCATAACAAGTATTTTAAGATAAGGTTTGGGGAATTCATAAATTTATTTTTTTCGATATGTAAAACAAAACTTCTACATCCGCTTAATTATTGATTTTCTGAAGGATGTGATATAATTTCAATATTCATTAAAACGATAAAAGCATTTTATTTATCGCAGTTTGGATAACTGAAAGCTATAAATACTCCGTTGAACCAGTTATTTTATAGAAAATTTGTTAAAATAAGGAATGATAAAGATGAAAATTCTTCCGGATAAAATTCTGTATGCCTCAAAGATGTAACTTTGCGCTACAAAAATTTAAAAGAACATGCTTCGTAAGATCATCACAATTACACTATTACTGGTTATAGCCGCTTCCTGTTCAAAAACAACGGATGTTGTTGACTACAGCGCAACAGACAAAAAAATAATTGAAGATTACCTGATTGCACATAGCCTAACGGCACAGTCAACTGCTTCTGGCTTGAATTATATCATCGAAAAGCCTGGTGGAACGTATCGTGCAAATATAAATTCCCAGGTAACTGCTCTCTACAAGGGATATTTCGTTAATGACAGTGCTTTCGACAATAATACGCTTAAATATAACAATCCTGCATTATTCCCTCTTGCATCAGTAGTTAAAGGCTGGCAGGAAGGAATACCCATGATTGGGGTCGGCGGAAAAATAAAACTTCTGGTACCTTCAGCACTTGGGTATGGACCGGCTGGAAAAAGAGACTCAAACGGATTTATTATCATACCTGCAAATTCTGTTTTAATATTTGATATTGAGATAGTTGATATTTACAATTAGAATCCTTCAGGTCAAAATAACCGGATATTGAAAAACGCTCCGGATAAAAAAGTATTATATCCCTAAAATTGCAATACACTAAAAATAGTCTAAAAATATGTTTCGAAAAATCATCATATTTTCGCTTTTACTTTTGGTTACCTTTTCATGCAAAAAAACCGATCCAAATCCTGATTTCAGCGCTATCGACAAGCAAATTATCGAAGAATACATCTCTGTAAAAAAACTTACTGCTCAATCCACATCATCAGGCTTGTATTATGTTATCACTACTCCCGGAGAGTCTCTGCATCCAACAATAAATTCTACAGTTACAGCCATTTACAAGGGATCTCTTGCCGATGGAACTGTTTTTGAACAGACTGCCGCTGGAAAGCCTGCAACCTTTTCAATGTCAAATGTTATTGCAGGTTGGCAGGAAGGAATTCCGTTAATTGGCAAAGGCGGTAAAATCAAGCTTCTTGTCCCATCTGCATTGGGTTATGGTGGCACTACCAAATACAATAGTTCCGGCGCGATTGCAATTCCAATGAATTCTGTAATTATATTTGATGTTGAGCTTGTTTCATTCAGCAACTAGAAGCTATGCCTGGTCAAAGCGACGGATCTTTTCTTGATTTCGGCCAGGCTTACCGAAAAGCAGCTGATTATTGCGCCATACAGGATCGCTGCATCAGCGAAATGAAGCTGAAACTGAGAGTCTGGAGTATTGACAACACTTATTTCGGCAAAATTATAAGCA
Organism: Bacteroidales bacterium; assembly: GCA_038237165.1. GTDB lineage: Bacteria > Bacteroidota > Bacteroidia > Bacteroidales > UBA4417 > UBA4417. Next base: position 12,535 of record JBBRYZ010000051.1, read on the forward strand.
AACTCATTGACGAAAACTTCCTGGATGAGAAAAGATTTGCCATCAATTATGCCGGAGGAAAATTCAGGATTAAAGGCTGGGGAAAGCTGAAAATTGCTGCAGGACTCAGAGCCAGATCTATCCCGTTGCCGTTGATACAGCAAGCATTAGCAACCATTGATAAGGATGAATACTTCCTCTGCCTTGAGGCTTTGTTAAAGAAAAAACTTAAACAGTTGGGAAGCAATACGCAGGAAAACAGGCAAAAAGCAGCCTATTTTGCAGCTTCGCGAGGTTTCGAAACCGGTCTTATTGCCGTACATTTGCACGATACGGAGTTGTTTGAGTTTTGAGGGAAGTCCGAAGAATCAAGGACCAAGATCCAAAATCCAAGGTCAAAGTAACTACACTAGCAAAAAAGATTGCCTTATTCATCATAGCACCTATTAAAATCAGCTTAAGATACTCATTCAACTAAACTCACAACACCGGTCTTCCGACTTCAAGCCACTTAACATTATTTAAAATATCAATAACCTGAAGATACTCATTTACCCAGACTCACAACTACGGTCTTCTGACTCCTAACCTTTTAACATTACTTAAAATTCCAACCCTCCCATGATAAACAATGATACCCTTAGAGAACTATCAAAGCGACTCGAAGCGCTGAGGAGGTTCCTTTGACGTGGATTCCAAACTTGAACTCATCGCCGAAGAAGAAAAAATAACGCTTGCTGATGGTTTCTGGAACGATCCGAAAAAAGCGGAAGTTGTCCTGAAATCAATACAGGAAAAGAAAAGCTGGACCAATGCATTTACAAATGCAGAGGTTGCACTGGCTGATATCGAAGTTCTGTACGAATTTTACCAGGCAGACGAAGCTACCGAAGAGGAAGTTGAAGAAAGCCTCCGGAAAACAGAAAAGCTTTTCGACGACCTCGAATTTCGAAATATGCTCAGTAGCGAGGAAGATGGCTTCAGCGCCATTCTTCAGATCAATTCCGGGGCAGGCGGAACCGAAAGTCAGGATTGGGCTCAAATGTTGATGCGAATGTACATCCGTTGGGCTGAGCGAAACAACTATAAAGTCCGCGAACTCGATCTGAACGAAGGCGATGGCGCCGGAATTAAATCCGTTTCCATCGAAATAGAAGGTGATCATGCTTTCGGATATCTGAAAGGCGAAAACGGGGTCCACCGCCTGGTGCGCCTCTCCCCTTTCGACTCGGCAAACCGCCGACATACATCATTTGCATCGGTGTATGTGTATCCTCTTGTGGATGACAATATCGATATTCAGCTCAACCAGGCTGATCTGAGTTGGGATACTTTCCGCAGTAGCGGGCCGGGAGGCCAGAATGTGAATAAAGTTGAAACAGCCGTGCGCTTGTATCATGCCCCGTCAGGCTTGGTAGTGGAATGTCAGGTAACACGCTCGCAGCAGCAAAACCGCGAAAAAGCCATACAGATGCTCAAGTCGCAATTATATGAAATTGAACTGCGAAAGAAAAAAGAAGCCCAGGCCGAAATTGAAGGCAACAAAAAGAAAATAGAATGGGGATCGCAGATACGCAACTATGTGCTTCATCCGTACAAACTGGTTAAAGATATTCGCACCGGCCACGAAACTTCAAATGCATTCGAAGTATTGGATGGCGATCTGAATGAATTTATTAAGGCTTACCTGATGGAGTTTGGAAGGAGTGATTCTTAGTCTGATTAAGTTGCGAACGCGGGAGAGACTGAGAGAATAAGAGATACGGGGACACGGAGAAATGGATACATGGAGAAAGCGGCCGAGAGACTGAGAGAATAAGAGAGACACGGGGACAGGGAGAGATGGAGACAGGGAGAAGCGACTGAGAGGCATAGAGACATAGGGAGGAGGAGATTAGAAGAGAAATGGATATGCAAAAAAGGCTAACTTAAAACAGAATTTCTTTATTTGATCATTTGGACGATTGTAAAATATGTAATTATAATACCGTTCTCCAACTTTCAAATAATTTTCATTAATTTGGCTGTTCCGAACCTGGAACCGGATACTTGGAATTTGGAATTTGGATCCTGGATTCTGGACTTTGACAATTAATAAACATTAATCAAACATATTCTTCACCATGAAAGGCTCAATCCTTATGCTTGCCGGCGGCGGACCTGCTCCCGGAATCAACACAGTAATCAGTTCAGTTGCTAAAGTTTTCCTGCGCGACGGGTATCGCGTAATCGGGTTGCACGACGGATATAAAAATCTGTTTACTGAAAATCCAAGTACCATTGATATTGATTTCGAAATGGCCGACCGCGTGTTCAGTATGGGAGGTTCCATGTTGAGGATGAGCCGCTACAAACCCGCCGACCTGGAGTTTAAAACCAATTTCTTTGTCAAAAACAACGTTAAGCTTTTGGTGACGATCGGTGGTGATGATACGGCTTCGACCGCCAACCGCATCTCAAAATTTTTGACAGAACGAAAGTTCCCGATCCAGAATATTCATGTACCAAAGACTATTGATAACGACTTGCCGCTTCCCGAAGGTCAGCCTACATTCGGCTACCAGAGTGCCAAACAGGAGGGAGTTCGTATTGGCCGTACCATTTATGAGGATGCACGCACATCAGGAAACTGGTTTGTGGTTTCGGCTATGGGCCGCGAAGCCGGGCATCTTGCTTTTGGTATTGGTGCTGCATGCCATTACCCCATGATCATCATCCCTGAGATGTTTAATAAAACCAAGGTAACACTTGATAAAATAACCCGTCTCATCATTTCATCCATTGTAAAGCGCAAAATCCTTGGCATTCCTTACGGTGTAGCCATTGTGAGCGAGGGTGTTTTTCATTTTATGAGCAACGATGAAATTGAATCATCCGGCATTCAGTTTACATACGACGAGCATGGTCATCCCGAGCTGGGAGTTGTTAGTAAAGCACACATTTATAATATGCTGCTTCAAATCCGGCTTAAACAACTGGGAATAAATGTAAAAAGCCGTCCGGTAGAAATGGGATATGAATTACGCTGTATCGCTCCAACCGCCTGGGATTTAATGTATTGCAGCTTGCTGGGCATTGGAGTAAAAAGGATATTTGATGAAGGCTTAACAGGCTGTATTGTCAGTTCCGATGCTACCGGCGATATATTCCCGCTTTTCCTTAAGGATCTGGAAGACGGGCATGGCAAAGTGCGCACCCGTATGGTAACCATGGACAGTCAGAAAGCCCATATGGTTTTCTTCGACAGCATTCAGTACCTTACTGCATCTGATATGGAGGCCGCTCGCGAATATCTCAAAAATCCTGAAGAATTTGATTTTATGAAGATATTGGAATGGTAACAAAGTATCTGCACACGCGTTCGGGTGTCTGACACTTTGAATCGCCAACCTCATATAATAAAAGGCTCTGATCCAATTGGTTCAGAGCCTTTTAAATTTGAATTCAATAGGCAAGCGTATATACAGTTTACCTATTAAAGCTGGTGAGTGAAAAACTCCACACAAGGAGGAGCTTTATGTTTGTGATAAACTATTACATTAGTTTATCTACCAGCATTTTAACAATAATCAGGACAACAATAATCCCGCCGAAAACCATAAAAAAATGCAATCCTCCGCTGTATTTTTTGTCATCTTCCGGTTCCTGTTCAATTTTATTTTCATTCATGATATTTTAGATTAAATAGTTGATTCCAGGATTCAATCCAAACATTAGCCATATGTCAATGACACAAGCAAAGTGGCAACCTGAAATAAAAAGGAAAGTTTAGAAAAGTTGCCCCAAGTGTTGATTCCTGAAGCAGATAAGCGGCGACAGACTATATCCGCAGCGTGCCATTAAGTATAAAAACAGAAATAGTAGTGTAATTCAACCTTTCATCCGGATAAGAGAAAATCTTTTCGATGTTGGTAAAGCTTGAAACATTCTTAGAGCTATACTTATTATTGAAATAAATGGGTACCCAATCATTTTTGCTAAGAAGGTTCAGTTGCACTGTGGAATTATCAGGCAGCAGGAACAGATCCAGGATTTCCTGCTTGTGAACCATAGTTTCCTGCAAACTGCTTGAGATATTCTCAGGCAATTCCAACTTCACCAGGCTTCCGAGAATCAGAGACTGGAAAAGGATGAGGACTACACAAAAAGACAGGAATGGTTTCATTAACATGGACAAATCAAATGCAAAAGTACAGCTTTTAGTGCAAAAAGATTTGATTGTGTAAAACAACTTTCTAATGGATTGTATTTTCAGAATGAGAATTTTATATTGCATACCAGAGATAAAAAAACATTGTTTTATATGACTTTAGTTTTATACACATTAGCGATCTTTTGAAAGACAAGGGTTTTAAAGCAGTTTTGATATAGAATTCATACTTAGTTTTTAAAGTATCTTTGCGCCAAATTTTATAACTAATGATCTGGACAAAACGGTGGTTTCAAGTTACAGTATTAATGGTGCTGGCTTTTGTCTGGGGCAGTTCATTTATCCTGATGAAGATCGGGATGCTGAGTTTCAGCAGTGAGCAGGCAGCTGCATTGCGCATTTTATTGGCTTCGCTTGTGCTTACACCCATCGCGCTGAAGCAAATAAATAAACTGAAACGCAAAGACTTGAAAAGCATATTAATTGCCGGTTTTATCGGCAGTTTTTTTCCGGCATTCTTGTTTATGAAGGCCGAAACACGGATCGACAGCACTATTGCCGGAATGCTCAATTCACTGACCCCTGTATTTACGCTTATTGTTGGTCTGCTTTTCCATCGTACGGCTTTTAAATGGTTGCAGGTTGCAGGTTTATCGCTGGGCCTTTTAGGTGCCGCCGGGCTAATCGTGGCAGGCGACGGTTTTCACTTTGGAACGGTAAACGGCTATGCCTTATATATCATACTGGCAACCCTTTTTTATGCCATCAGCATGAATCAGATCAAATCAAAGCTGCCTCACCTTACCGGCGTTCAGGTTACTTCATTCTCATTCTTGTTTATTGGCCCGGTGGCGCTTATTTACCTTCTGACAACCAACTTTGCCCCGGTTATTGCAAATCCGGAATGGCCGCTTCATCTCCTGGCATTAGCTGCTCTTGGTATTGTAGGCTCAGCCCTGGCCATGTTGTTGATGAACAGCTTGCTGAGGCATTCATCGGCGGTTGCCGCTTCGTCCGTTACCTATGTAATCCCCATTTTTGCCATTATGTGGGGACTGTTATATGGCGAAAAAATAACCTTACTTCATATTATTTGCATGGGTTTTATACTGGCAGGGGTTTATCTGATAAATTGGAAACGGGTTAAAAAGGTGACAGTTCCTGAGCTTCAAATCAAAAAAGAAACTGCAAGCTGAACATATCCGTTATTACTGTTATCAGTTTTCTTCAAGTCTGATAATACAGTTGGTGTTCTGGGAAACAGTTGCATTGAGCTTGAATAACTCTACAAATATTCAGAAGAAAACCGGTTACACACAAATTTCATTACTTTTATGCAGTCAAAAAAAACATAACCGGACTTTCGGAGGATTTAAAACCCATATCTTCCTTTGGGATTCACATACAGAAACCAAATTTATATGCTGCAAATCAACACGTTTAAGGTCTATCGTTTTCGCTGGACCATTCTTAGCATTTATATGTTTTTAATTGCGGTGAACCAGATGCTCTGGATCACTTTTGCGCCTATAACCACCGATGCGACTAAATACTATGGCGTTTCGGATCTCTGGATCGGCATTTTATCCATGTGTTTTATGATTGTTTTTGTGGTGGTTTCCATTCCGGCATCCTGGATCATAGACAAATATGGAATCCGGGTCGGGATTGGAATTGGCGCTGCTTTTACCGGCATATTCGGATTGCTGCGTGGATTTGTAACTACCGATTTCACGCTTCTGATGATGGCACAGGTAGGCATTGCAATAGGGCAACCTTTTATCCTTAACGCGATTACCAAATTTGCCGCCCGCTGGTTCCCGATTGCTGAACGAGCTACTGCCGCAGGCCTTGGAACATTGGCAATGTATGTTGGAATATTGGCCGGAATGATAGTGACACCACATTTAATCATTGGTTCAGGAATCGGAGGCATGCTTTACATTTACGGTATCATCGCTATGGTATCGGCTGTGGTATTTATTGTTTTTGCAAAGGAAGGCCCTCCTACCGCACCCTGCCGTCCCGACCAGGAAGAACGATCGCTCGTTTACGATGGTTATAAAAATCTTTTCAAAGTCAGGGATTTCAACTGGCTGCTATTTATCTTTTTTATAGGATTAGGAGTTTTTAACTGTGTAACGACCTGGATAGAAAATATACTAAGTCCGCGTGGTTTTTCGGCCACCCAGGCCGGAATTACAGGAGGGCTTATGATTGCAGGCGGAATAATAGGCGCAATTGTAATTCCTATACTGTCTGACTATTATCAGAAAAGAACTCCTTTTATGATCATTGCACTTGCCGGAGCTACCATTTGCCTGGCAGGAATTACATTCGCCACTTCCTACTGGCTTTTGCTGGTTTCGGGAGCCGGATTAGGTTTCTTTTTGCTTAGTTCAGGCCCAATCGGCTTCCAATATGGCGCCGAAATAACCTACCCGACCTCCGAAGGAACTTCAAACGGAATGCTTCTTTTGATGGGACAGATATCGGGTATCGCTTTTATTTTCGCCATGGATATATTTAAATCTCCGGTAACCGGCTCCATGACAATTCCGCTTTTAGTACTTATCGGGCTTATGTTTTTAGGTATTATGATGTCAACACAATTAAAAGAATCTTCGCTTATTAGTAAGGAAAGTGTTCACAAAGCGGCTTGATTTCAGCTCTCTCATATTTTTTTACAAATACTCCATAAATACTGAATTATAACTGAATGAGCAATCCGAATGAATCGGGAACAATAAGATTAACTGCCGGAACTTGCCTTTTCCTGCTCATTTTTACTTTTCAGATTTCACATTTGTATGCACAGGAAGAAGTTCCGGATTCATTGATAAAAATTCGCATTCAGAATATTCAACAAATGCTCAATCAGGGGAAACCTGCTGCAAAACTTTGGTGGAATGGATGGCTTTATTTCTACAGTGCAGCAACGGTTGCCCAGGGTGCTGTTGCTATAACAAATAATAATCTGAAAAATAGGCAGGATATGCTTCTTGGAGCTGCCACAACGCTTATCGGCGCTGCCGGACAACTATTAATGCCGATGGTTCCGGTTTCTGCTCCTAAAAAACTGACTTTATTACCAGAAGATACCCCGGAGGAACGCATCATTAAATTAAATAAAGCTGAAGAACTTTTCGCAGCAAGCGACAAACGGGAGAAGGATGGACGGTCGTGGATCATGCATGCAGAATCAGGGGTTATAAATCTTGGCAGCGGACTTGTTACCTGGCTGGGATTTGACCGTTCATTATCAGCCGGATTATGGAATTTTACCCTGAACACTGCCATAACCGAAGCCCAAATCTGGACACAACCCACGAGAGCCATAAAAGATTATAAGAAGTACTGTGAGAAAAATAAAAATGGCCAGCCCCAGGCTTCGGATAAGGCAAAACCAAGCTTATTTGTAAATGCCTTTCCAGGCGGACTGTCTTTGAGACTTAGTTTTTAGAATGATTTTGAAAACCAGGATGCTTTTTAAAACCTTTTTTGGAAATATTTGTTCTAATCACATTCCAAAATAATATTTACTTCATGGCAGAATCAGGAACCAAAGAAAATCCGTGGAAACTCAAAACCCCACCCGGCACTTCGGAATACCAGATGTATAAATCTGAAAAAGATGGTAAAGAAATACTGGTTTGTACGGTAGGCACTACTGTTTTACATTACGATTATAATTGCCTTGCCGATTTACATACCATGCTGAAAGCAAATGGCAGCTGGATGGAACTTGGCAGCGCCGATGAGCAGAAACCGGCAAAAGATGGAACCGTTGAAGCATGGGGCCGGTCAGCATCCAACCCGGTCGGCGGCTGGTACGGGTTGAAAAAAGGTTTCCGTGGCCGGTTCGGGATGTATATTCCGCCGCTGATGGAATTACTGGGACTTGCTGAACTGGAACACAACCCGAAAAACAACAGGCTGAGGTCCATATAATACAATTTACCATGGCATACAATAAACTTATAGCCGACCGTATCAGGGAAATACTGGTCGATCAGCCGCAGGTTGAGGAAAAAGAAATGATGGGTGGTGTGACATTTATGGTGAATGATAAAATGTGTGTAGGAGTCATAAAAGATGATATGATGGCCCGAATCGGACCGGATGTTTTTGATGAAGCTCTCGAAAAACACGGTTGCCGTCCCATGGATTTTGTAAAGAAACCAATGAAAGGCTGGGTTTATATCAGTCCGGAAGGAATTGACAGTGTTAAGGATCTTAAATATTGGATAGGACTGGCGCTTGAATATAACCTGATATAAAAATCATCAAAAAAGAAAAACCCGAAGCTATGAAAAACCGAAACCGAAAAATTGCAATAATAGCTGTTTTTTAGCCATCAGTATTGGCAACTTTTTTACAATATCTACAGGCGCCACGACCATCCGCACTGTAGATTTTTTATCCATTTTAGCGATCGGAGCATTATCAGCATTGCTGATTCGTGCTTTAGTTGTCCCCAGGCAAAAGGAATAACATATATTTTTATTTTAGAACTTAATAAGATAAAAGTTATCGCCCTGACTGCTTATTGCTTATATTGATGAAAGCTGGACGGAGGATTAACAACTTTTCGGATAATTAACATTTCCTTTGATGGCACTGAATGTACCAATATTTTTCCACTTCTTGTTAAAGGTTTTCCAGTTTCAGCAATAGTAGTAACGTTGATTAATTTTACTTTAATTGTTGCCTGACTGCTTAGAGGACTTGTGCCATTATCCTGAACTTTAACAACAAGCGAAAATAAAGGATTATTAGTAAAATTTAGTGCTGAGGAATTGGCAACTGTTATTGCACCAGTTGAGGCATTTATGGAAAAAGCACCACCGGAATTTCCCGAAAGGATAGAATAAACAACGGTTTGACCGGCATCAGGATCTGATGCAACTATCCTTCCGGCAATCGTATTGATCGCACTGTTTGCATCTAATTTAAATACTTGATCTTGAATTATTGGAGCAAGGTTAGAAACATTAGGAGGAATTCCCCCCGTTGAATATTCAAATGCCCCGATATCTGAAAGGTTATTATTTGGTAATCCAATATCAATTCCTGCATCAATAGCACGTGATATGTTTTGTAAGTGAAAGTCTGTGGAACTTATAAATAAAGGATCACAGGTAACTTGCCCAGATATATTAATATTTGTTGGTGTAATTCCATACCAATAAGGAGTATTGGAATGACCATTCTGATAGAACAGGTTATTTTGAATATATAAATTATCTATTTCCCCAGTGGCATACATATTGCCTGTTTCAATAGGGCTTCTATCAAATCCAACAATGATATTATTTCTAATCCTAAAATTGCGGACAATATTATCTCTTTCAGGAAGGCTAATGGCTGTGAGTTGTAAAGTTCCACCATAAGTTGTGGCAACCATTGTATTATTATCAAAGTATATATCTCGTAAAATTCCACTACCTGGACCCATGTAACTAAATACAGAGCCTTCTTGTGTTGCCTGTGTCCAGCCTATGCCATAAAAGAGATTGTTATAAATCCTTATCCGTTGCATTATTGTTTGAGGATAATATATAGATAGGATTGCTCTTGAAAGATTGCGAAAGGTATTATTGTAAATAAGCACATCGGATAGTTCTTCTCCAGCTGTTCGGGAAATATTTTCAAGTTCAATACCACATTTATACATTGACGATAAAGCACTTGTTCCATATAAATTATTATGGAAAGACAAAGAATAGGTATAAGCACCCTTTGTACAATGATTGCCTGCTATGTCCCAAATACCCTCAATGGTGTTGTCATACACCTCTATTCCTCCAAGAATATTATTCAACTCAGCTGCGAATACCCATTTGCTTGCATCGTCGTGGTTTATAACTTTAATGGTATTCCTATAGATTTTGTAATTCTGCAAATGACTCATCTTTAAGCCAAAACCTGCATTATCACCTGTACGAAAGCTTGCAGTAATTATATTATTGGCAATGGTTCCATCTTTAGTGCCTCTTAACCAAATTATTCCGGGGCTGCCTATGGAATTATAAAAGGATGAGTTGAGTAGTAGACAGTTTGTGATTGTAATTCCACTTATGCCGGGGGAATCTCCATCTGATGCGTCTGTTGCATAAATTCCCGAAGTGTTGAAATTCTTAATTATACATTTATCAATAGTTACATTACTTCTGCGTGTTATATAAATAGCTGCATATCCAATGTTTTCACCATCCAATGTTATATTACTAATGGTTTGATTGCCTGAAGCAATGCTTGTATTGTATAATGCCAATAGACCAGATTTGCCGTAACGGGATTTGATAATTGTTGTTGCCGGATCAGCACCCTGAACTGATACTCCCAAAGCCAGATTACAAAGTTGAGTTTCAATATAGGTACCTGATGCTATATGAATTATACTACCAGTAGATGTAACTGTTGAACAGGCTTTATATAAGCTTTTCCAGGGTAAGCCTGCACTTCCATTACCCGTGACATCATTTCCTGCAAGATCAACATAATAGGTTAGTCCTGTCTCTTTTAGCAGGACATTGCCCGGATTGACCTTGGGAGTATCCGGCAAAAATTCATCCTTCCTGCATGATGAAAAAAGCAACGATCCTAATATTATTACCAAAAAGAATTTCACAAGAAGCATTGAAGCATTAGCTCTTTTTTTGCTTCCATATCCACAAGGGGTTTTTTCAATGTATGTAAAGTGGAATGAAGAAGGTCTTAATGTAGTTGATAAAATCGTAGTTGTATTTATAGTGTTGAATGGATACGTTTTCATAAGTTTAAATTTTAAGTTCCGTTTTAGTTATAAATTTTTCAGGCACGCCAATGGCAAATGAGTTTAATTCTCATTTATTAATATGCTGAAGATGTAATAGTTGCACAAATATGAGCTGACGCATCAGGAATAAATTGAGTGAACTCAATTATCCTCAGGAAGTTTCCAGGCATAACAATTCCATGGAAGCTTTAAGGGAATCCTTTACGTTTGACTGAAATGCATTAATAACATACCTGTCAATGAATTACGCAACAAATTGATTGTGGGGGGAGTACTTATCTATATGAAGCTAACACTTTGTTTACTACTTTTAGCCTAAAGTGTCGGCAAGCATTATGATAGTATTATTGAAATAAAAATTAATCTTGAGGCACTATATATTTATGATTACTAATTGAAATTAATCAGGAGAATCCTCTGAATTCAATGGTATTACAAATTTCAGATTATGATCTGAATAAAGCACACCTATCTCACCAATCCATGGAAATCAAAGTTCCCTGATAATAACTATGTCCCAAATGGATCAGGTAGTATTTGCAAGTTAGTTTCAACCCGATCTTATTCTGAGATAAGGCAGATAAAAAAATATTACAAGTATCCTAGTTTTAAGAAAAACAAGGCTGGAACTTAGAGGCAAATTATTGTAAAGCTATTGGCGAGAGATTTATTCAAATTTGGTCGCTAGACCACAAAATTGATAACATATATTTGATAAATATTCTTTAACTCAATAATAATTTCAATTACCTGATCAGAGATAACCCGGAATAGTTTGTAAAATACAGTGAATCAATGGAAAACAAAATGTAAATATTTTTTACACATCATTCGAATATAATAGTATATCAGTATGATTAGTTTACTGCCATTTTCAAATAAATTGCTTTTGGATTGTTCGAAGGAATAATCTATTAAGATGCTATCACAATCAATCTTAGTTACCATCGGGAAATATCATAATCTGAATCTGGTAGCACTAACCTTCGGTTTTCCGAATTGCATATAAATAAAAAAAATCGGGTTTTGATTTGTTAAATATTTGATAGATTTTTCTATAACTATTCAAAAGAGTATTTCTATCTACAAATCCTCTACAATTTCAACTTTCCTTTAAAATTGGAACACATGGGATGTTAATTCAAAAAGACCTGCTCTCCTTATTTATTTCTTTCATTCTATATGTCAAAATGACCGTAATTTTGTTTATATTGAATCATTCTTTCCTGTAAACGTATCCTGAATTTATCAGTAATTTCGCCTGCTCGCAAATGATGAGCATCATCAGAATCATACAATACTAAATTCCGGAATTATGAACGAATTCCTTACCAACAATTTTGTCCGCATTATCGGAAGTACACTGGCTGTTTATCTGTTCATTGTGATTGCCATCCGCATCTTTGGAAAAAAAGAACTGGCGCAATTATCTGTTGTCGACTTAGTATTCATATTGCTGATCAGCAACGCGGTGCAGAATGCCATGGTTGGACCCGATTCAACACTGCTTGGCGGGCTGGTTGCAGCCTCCACGCTTTTTGTAGTCAATTATTCATTAAAGTACCTTCAGTATCGCTTCCCAAGGTTTGGGAAGGTGGTTCAGGGGGAATCAACCATGCTGGTTTACAAGGGCAAAATACTGGATGACCATATGAGAAGAGCAAAAATAAGTACCGACGAACTCCTGGAAGCGGTTCGGGAACATGGTGTAAAGTCTGTTAAAGACGTTGATCTGGCCATCATGGAGGTTGACGGAAGCATAAGTGTACTTTCGGAATCATACCAGAAAAAGACTGTAAAAAAGCGCAGGGCTCATAAAGCCCTTACGCAACAAGGAGGATAACAGCTGTATTAATTGGGGTTATTTTTCTTTAATAATCAGGAATACCAACTCTAGTATAAACCCAAATCTTATTTTGTTTCCTTTTCAGGTTTGGTCCAGTCAACATGGAATTTCCCGTCGGTAAGCGTAACGGTATCCGTTTCATCGCCTTTTTTAGTATTGTCGTGATCGTGTGGACCGGAATTAGCAAGCATTCCTCCTCCAGCTTTTGTCAACATTTTACTTTCGAGATTCCCTCTGATGCCCGAGCCGGATACAGTAGCAAGAGCTCTTTTTTTGTAATAAACGCCTTTAAGTGTTGCTTCAAAACTTCCTTCGATCGAAGTTTTGGAAACCTTATCAATTGTTAGTGTGCCACTTAAAGATTCACCATCATGAAAAGCATGACCCAATCCTTTGGTTTCTTCGGTATAATCAACTAAAACCCAAACGAGGTCTTTATCGGCTTTCCGTTTAGATTTAGAACTCAGGTCATTTTCGGATAAAATCTGATAAGTTCCGGGTTTCAGGCTGTCAGAAAAATAATAGAGCCTGATCCATACCTGAACATCAGGGCTAACCTTGAATGCTGCAAGAGCCAGGTACTCGAACCCTGAAACAGGTATTTTCAAGCGCTTAGCTGCGGCTTTCCATTCTTTGTTATCAACTTTACACGAAATATAACTTGTCGAATC
>JBBRYZ010000052.1:0-25930 GCA_038237165.1 Bacteroidales bacterium
CAGAAAGCGATTGGCTGGTGCGCCAAGCGATGCTGCTGTTATTTCGGCTTCGTCACCTGCGGCTATTGCTATAGCTGTAGCGGGAGCAGCCTGGCCGGCTGTTGTCGCACCATAATAGGAAACGGGAACATCGCCTGTATTGCTTATCAATAGCTTATCATCCACCGAGAAACTAACATCGGCTATTGCAATGCCTGCTGCAGGTATGGCAAGTGTATAGGCTGCCTCGCTGGCACCGTTAGCATGTTTGCGCGGAGTAATAATGCTCTGGTCGAAAAACACACGAAGCTTTTCGGGATGGCCTCGGTATTCGCGGGCAATAGTGAGCAAGTTATAGAATGCACGGTCGGCAATAATGTCGAGATTAGTGTCCCATGCCGAGCGTGTACTTACAGTACTTCCCTTTTTCTGAAGCTGGCTTTCGCGGGCCGTTGTATAGCTGACACTCAACGCAGTGAATTCAGCTTCCAATTCAGGACCCAGTTTATCCATATGATTTTTGCAGGCCGCAATAATGGTTGCAAGATGGTTACCGATATTGCCTTTGGTAACATTGTTGTAAGCGGTTTTGCCTTGCGGGAAAAATTCGTGGTATTCAACCGAATCTTTAGGGAACTGAACCAACACTTTAGGTTCGAGTTTTGTAACGTCAGCCTTAAATTTAAGAATGTAATTGTCAACAGTCATAGTTTCCGATCCCTGTTGTGCCAGGTTAACAGCAGTATCGGTTTTGCTGGCAGTTAAATTAGTAAGCGCTGTCTTGTAAGGGAGTACAAGTTCACCAAATGGCGCGCCCGTGCTTACAGCCTGGGTTAATTTGTTGCCATGATCGGTGTAGAATTCAACAGTTTTGTCGCGGCCTACTACAACTCCGTTAAACGGCGGTTCGGCATAGGAATCAATTTTTTTCATTGAAAATAAAATTAAGATTTATAGTATGTTGAAATTATGGCGCTAATATAAATATAATTAATAATGAGAAATATGGATTTCGAAAATTATTTTTTAATAAAATAAATGATGGTTTTTGGGGACGAATACTTGTAAATGACAAGTACTGACAAATAAGTTTCAGGATAGGTACTAGTTATTGATAAGTACTAATAAATATGTTTCAGGACAGGTACTCGTCATTGACAAGTAATAGTAAATATGTTTCAGGATAGGTACTCGTCATTGACATGTAATAGTAAATAAGTTTCAGGATAGGTACTGTTCATTGACAAGTAGTAGTAAATAAGTTTCAGGGTAGGTACTGTTCATTGACAAGTAGTAGTAAATAAGTTTCAGGGTAGTTACATGTTAAAAGATGAACCCTTCCAGAATTTAAAACTCAGGAAGAGTTTCTCTCGGTTGACGCGCACCTTATTTTCTGATGCTTGCCGGCACAATTTAATTCTAACTTAAATTCCTCCCCGATGCAATCAGATATTAACTCAATTAATCCTACTCCAACCTCTTCAAGAAAAACATCTGTCCTCCATATACAGGGCCGCCGGTTTGAATATTCGAAATCCTGCTTAGTAAAATGTATAAATATGCTACATACCGCGTTCTTTATTTATGGACAGACATTATTTGCATGCCGCACTGTTAAACGCCACTTACCGTCTCGCTTCATCCAGATATTTGTGTAACGGCGTTGCAATGCAATACCTGCATTCGGCGCTCCTTTAGCAGGAACAACAGTCTCATGCCCCATCACCACGACCATATCTTTAAAGTACAAGAATGTTTCGGGATATCGCTCAAAGAATGTGTAACGTATTACACCTTGATGGATAAGATCAAGTAGCTCTTTCTTTTCCTTCACTATCCTGTTTGTTGGATGATTTACAGTTATGTCGTCATCCATCAGGCTGTCTAACGCGGCTGCGTCTCCTGTGAAAATTGCTTTAGCATGAGCCAGGTCAAGTTTCCTGATTTCCTGATGCAGTGAGGCTGTATCACTTTGAGCGACCAATCCCGGAACAATGGCAAACATAATGAGAGCAAATATTACAGTTTTTACCATAAGGTGTCCTCCCTGGTATAAATTATTAGTAACTCCTATTTGGTTCTGATATCGTAACTGATTATAACAATTACAGGATGCGTATGTTTTATAAGCATATAGACATTTTCCAGGATGTTTCAAGCTGCGATGCAATGGTTTAGACTATGAATAGAGGCGGAATACGTGCTTCCAATAATGTACTTTCCCAGCCATTATTTATGGCCTTTGTTTGCCATAGGTATTTTTATATTTCTCCTTTTTTGCATATTATATACCAAAATCTTTGTGAGGGCCTATCACCCAAATCCTTTGGTTCATTAATCACTTCAGCATCTGTTAAGCCATAATTACCAAAATCTGATTTTATTGAATCTGAATCGTAAAAATACAAGTTTAAACCAGGCCAGGATTCAAACGTGTCTTTGCTTATTTCTTTCCCTTTTCCAAATCTAAAATCCATTTTCGAAATTGATACAAAAACCATGTAACCATTAGGTTTAAGTTGATTATAACAATCATCAATAAATTTTATTCGTTCTTTTGCGTTTAATAAATGGATTAAAGCATATGAGAAAATTCCATCATATAATACGTGGTCGAATGGCATTAAACTAACAGAACCGTGATATACTTTTATACTATCTCCAAAGTGTTTTTTTGCTAAATCAACGGCAGTTTCAGAAATCTCAATCCCGGTTACCTTGAATCCATTGTATGTAAAAATCCTGGCATTTCTACCGTAACCAAATCCAGGAATCAGGATGTTATTTAATCCGTATTTTTTAAATAATTCCAAAGTTTCAATAGCGGAATCAGCTGGTTCCCATCCCCACATTTCTTGATTATCTCTAAAAATTGACTCCCAAAACTCAGTCATAATATTTCTTTAGTTGGCGCATCATATTTTCTGATGCGTGCCGGCACAATTTGTTTGTAACTTAAATTTCCCCCGTTTGCAATCGGATATTGACTCAATTAAACCTACTCTGCCCTCTTCAAAAAGAACATCTGCCCTTCATATACAGGTCCGTCAACTTCGGTTAAGTTTCCAAACCGGTCGAAAACACAGAGTTTCCCCCTTTTCAGCATTTTATGGCTACGTAATGAATAGGCTAAAACCAGGTCGCTGATGGTGGCGCCTTTAAAAATACTAATTTCGCTTTTGTTAAGGATTACTTTCATACGCGGGCCGGAATTATAAGGTGTGAGGTGCTTTCGGGTGTGAGTTGCAGTGTATGCAGATCAGCATTTTGTATCAGAACAACGCCGGGGCTTTTCCCTTTTTCAAAAGATCCGAGTTTTGTATTCAGACCCATAAATTCGGCCCCGTTCAGCGTTCCCCACCTAATAAGTTCGTTAAGTGGAATCATCGGGAAATACTTCTGAATGGTTTTTATCTCTTCAAGAATGCTCAGGTGATGGTTCGATGCCAGGCTATCGGTTCCCAAAGTAATTCTACAGTTATTAGTTCGGAAAAGATTGATTTCAGGCAAGCGGTTTTCGATATACAGGTTCGCGTTGGGGCACAGACACCAGTATGAATTGCCAAAATAATGCTGAACGAAATCAATATCCTTTTGCTCCGAAACCGTGTTATGCACAAGGAGGATTTTCTGATCAGGATCAAAATACCCGGCAATGCTTTCCATGGGCCGCTTACCGGTTCCGGCAAATGCTGCCAGATCGGGATTAAAAACTTTTCTCCGGTCTGCAATCGGCCCGCTTCCATCCCTGAAAAAATGATTCTCATCTTCGTTCTCCTGGTGGTGAATGCTCATCAGCCTGCCCTTTCCTGTAGCAGCAATCAGCCTGAAAAGCTCATCCGAAAGCGAATACGTGGCATGAGGTACAATAGAGACTTTGCCGGGCGACAATTGCTCTTCGAATTGTTTGGATAGATTAACTGTTTTTTCGAAAACAGCCGCTGCATATGCCGGGTTCGACGCAAAAGCCTCTACAAAAGTGTGATAATAATTGTTGCTTTTTATTTTGTAGTCCAGTGTGTGATCCCGGTTCGCTATATCAGCCGTAGCAACTATCCCCGACTGCTCCATCCTGTGTCCTTCCTCCAGCACAGACTTTAAAATAAACTTTTCAGAAACAGATTTCCTGAATTTCTCATGCTGCCACAGAAATTTGTCAAGACCTTCGTGGGGAGAAATTATTCCTTTGGCCCAGGAAAGTTCCAGATGGCAATGTGTATTTACAAAACCTGGGCAAAGAATACCATTATAATGATCGATATCAATGAATCCGCCTTTCAGTTCATTTTTTTGATAAATTCCATCTACAATCCCGTTGTTAGAAAGTACAAGTACACAGTTATAGCGGGGTTCGCCTGATACGGGGATAATACAGTCGGCCGAAAGGTATTGCATCAGTTGTTAGGTTTGGATGATATCGACAAAGCTATTGATTTTTTTAGTCCGGGCGCGACTTAAAGTCGTACCCGGACTAAAAACACTGTCTAAAATTCAAATCAAAATATTAAACAATATTTTAAGGTAACTGTTTATCCAAAACATTTTAATTTTATCACAACTACGTTTCACTAACTTTGCCTTCAAAATCACAAAATGAATAATAATAGTTTAACAACCGGGTTTTCGCGTCTGGATAAAGATCAGAAGATTGACCTGGTTTCATCTCATACTTCTGACCCGGCATTATTCAGTAAAACCTTGCATGCATCCTGGCACCGCGACCCGGAAGTGCAGAAAATGATTGATGAATTCAGCGAAAATACCTTGGGCAATTACTATTTTCCATTCGGTGTGGCGCCAAATTTCCTGATTAACGAAAAAATGTACATGGTTCCACTGGTAATAGAAGAAAGCTCAGTGGTTGCAGCAGCCGCAGGAGCCGCAAAATTCTGGGCGGAGCGAGGTGGTTTTCATAGCGAAGTGCTTGGGATAGAAAAAATCGGACAAGTGCATTTTTCCTGGAATGGCGGATTCGATCTTATAAACCGGTTTTTCCCGAAAATCCGCGAACAGATGCTGATCAACACCAGTAGTATTACATCGAATATGATGAAACGCGGCGGTGGTATCCTTGATATTCAACTGGCGGATATGACGGATGAAATTCCGGATTACTACCAGGTAAGAGCAACTTTTGACACCTGCGACTCCATGGGGGCAAATTTTATCAATTCGTGCCTTGAGGAATTTGCGGATACCTTGCGTGATTTTGCAGCTGCTTGCACTGAATTTTCAGACTATAGCCTGCAGGTGATCATGTCAATTTTATCAAATTATACCCCCAATTGCCTTGTGCATACGTGGGTCGAAGGCAAAATTCAGGAAGGTAGCCATAATTACGACGACCACTATACTGATAGGGAATTTGTAAACCGTTTCGAAACCGGCGTGCGTATTGCCGAAGTCGACCGCTACCGCGCTACCACCCATAACAAGGGAATCTATAACGGGATTGATGCCGTTGTGCTTGCCACAGGCAACGATTTCAGGGCGGTGGAAGCCTGCGGACATGCTTATGCTTCGCGCAACGGACAGTACAGCAGCCTCTCTAAAGTAGAAATTTCGGGAAACACGTTCCGTTTCTCGCTTAAAGTACCAATGGCTTTGGGTAGTGTAGGGGGCCTTACGCACCTGCACCCGCTTGCCAAACTTTCGTTGCAGCTATTGGGCAATCCCGGCGCAACCGAACTTATGATGATTGCTTCGGCTGCCGGGTTGGCAAACAACTATTCGGCCGTAAAATCGCTGGTTACCAAAGGCATTCAGAAAGGTCATATGAAAATGCATTTGCTCAATATACTCAATGTTTACCTTGCCACCGACGAAGAGAAAAAACATGCCGTTGATCATTTCAAACACGAAAAGGTATCGCACAGCACCGTGAGTAGTTTCCTGGAAGGGATACGGGGTTGAGGGAATGCAAGATGGAGACAGGGGGACAGGGGGAAATGGGGATGGGGAGAAAGGGAGACAAGATGGCAGAATTGAAAATATAATACCGGATCATTGGCTGTAGAGACGCGATTAATCGTGTCTCTAAATAAAATCCAAACAGAGGTATAATTTTGAAAATTTTAAAACATAAAACCCATTATATCCAAACCTTGCCACACTGAGCGGAGTCGAAGTGCCGGAACCTTGTAACTTGTACCCCTGTGCTTCGGCTCCGCTCAGCGACCTGTAACACTGCGCTTCGGCTCCGCTCAGCGACCTGAAGCTCTGAAACCCTGAAAAAAAATAATCCTTGATATACAACTCCTATTTCAACGCCAAACTCTTACTCACCGCCGAATACCTGGTACTCAACGGTGCTCAGGCGCTTGCAGTTCCGCTGAAATTCGGGCAAAGGCTGAGCGTGGAAGAAAATACCCAGGGATTTATTTCGTGGCAATCCATTGCGCATGATGGTTCCACCTGGTTCAGAGGGAAATACGACTTAACTGATTTCACTATTATTGAAAGCAGCGATCCGGATATTGCCATACATCCGCGACGACTGATGTTGGCTGCAAAGAAGCTCAATCCCGCATTTAGCAAATCATCCGAAGGTTGTAATGTGATTTCCACCCTTAGCTATCCTTTGCTGTGGGGACTTGGAAGCAGCTCAACATTGATAGCCGCTGTTGCCGGATGGGCTGAAATTGATCCTTTCATACTGCATTTTGAAGTTTCAAAAGGTTCGGGTTACGATATTGCATGCGCAATAAGCAATGGTCCGTTAGTTTACACCCTTTGTGAGAATACACCCGAATTTAAGCCGGTTTCATTTTCGCCTTCATTTGCCGATAAAATATATTTTGTTTACCAGGGCAATAAACAGGACTCAGCCGAAGGTATTCAGAAATATCGCAACCGCAATTCAAATCCGGATAAAGATATAATAGAAACTGCTAGTTTACTTACCCGGCTTATGATTGAAGCTTCAGATCTTCATGAATTTGAGCAGGTAGTCGCTGCACACGAACAATTGATCAGCTCGCTGCTGGATGCGCCATCCATCAGGCAAAAATTATTCAGTGATTTGCCAGGTGAGGTAAAATCGCTGGGAGCCTGGGGCGGCGATTTCTGCATGCTAACCTGGCGCGATGATCCTTCATTACTTTCTGCCTATTTGAAAAGTAAAGGCCTCGAAACATGGTTTAATTTCAACGATATTGTACTTTAGCTCCCCAATTCAGCTTACTGATGTCTAACACTGATTTTCCAGGTTTAAAATTAACATCACCATTATCAGAACCTGTCTCGGCTACATGGCAGTCGCCCAGCAACATCGCACTTGTAAAATACTGGGGCAAAACAGGGCGGCAACTACCGGCAAATCCATCGCTGAGCATGACTTTGTCCAATGCCCTTACCCTTACAAAACTTACCGCTTTCCCACGCAAAACCGAAGGATTAATAGAACTCGATTTCTGGTTCGAAGGAAATCAAAATAAGGCTTTCGGCGAAAGGATAAGCAAATTCATGGGATCAATTACAGATATTTTTCCTTGGCAGGCACAAGTAAGCCTGAAACTCGAAACCCATAACACTTTCCCACATTCGGCCGGTATTGCATCCTCGGCTTCAGCATTCAGCGCTTTGGCACTTTGCCTTTGCTCATTGGATAATGAACTCTTCGGCATAATGCTGGATGAAAATGAATTCCGATCTAAAGCCTCCTATGTAGCACGACTGGGTTCGGGAAGTGCCTGCAGATCAATCTTTCCCGGCTTTACTGTATGGGGTAAAACAAAGTCCCTTCCCGGCTCATCCGATTTAATGGCAGTACCTGTTCCCGAAATTCACACGGTATTCACCACCTTGCAGGATACTATTATACTGGTTAATAAAGACGAAAAACCTGTTTCGAGTTCCGAAGGGCACAATCGCATGATCGGACATTCTTTTGCGGAAGCACGCATAAAACAGGCAGGAATTAACACTTCAAATTTGCTCCAGGCATTAAAAACCGGAGATAAACAATTATTTATAAGCATTGTTGAAAATGAAGCCTTTACTTTGCATGCGCTTATGATGACTTCTGCGGATGGTTTTATGCTTATGGAGCCTGAAACAGTGCATATCATCAGTCGCATTCAACAATTGAGAAAAGAAACAGGCCTGAATATTTGCTTTACCCTCGATGCCGGTCCGAATGTACATTTACTTTATTTTAAAGATGAGATTGAACAAGTGAATAAATTGATTGTTGAACATTTATTAAGAAACAATAAACAAAATATGCGGATAAATGATTTTTACGGTTCGGGACCAATTAAAATTGGTTAAATCACTCAAATCATACTGCAAAAGGATTTTGTAAATAAAACAGAATGAGCAAAAAAGCAGATATTTTTTACGGAAAAGTATTGTTATTCGGTGAGTATAGTATTCTTTTCAACTCCAAAGGGCTTACAATACCTTATACGCATTTCACAGGGCAACTGAGTTTTATAAACGACGATAAGTACACGGATTTGGATTTCGCGGTACAGTCGAATAAACAGTTAAAGGAATTTTTGACTTTTATGCTTGAGCTTGAAGCAAAGGGCGAAATGCCATGTGCAATAGAGTTTAAAAAGTTGAGTGCTGACCTAGAAAAAGGGCTGTACTTCGAATCCAATATTCCGCAAGGATATGGAATTGGCAGTTCGGGCGCCCTGGTCGCTGCTATTTACGACCGCTATTGTACAAACAGAATAGACGCAAATGAATCTATTTCAGGAAAGGATATAAGCCGACTGAGAGAAATATTTTCAAAGCTCGAATCGCTTTTCCATGGCAAAAGCAGCGGAATCGACCCTTTGAATTGTTACCTCCAGCACCCTTTGTTGATTCATTCGCGTGAAGATATTGCCATCACAGGCGTACCACGTTCCAAGTTCGAAAGCGAAGGCGTAATTTTTCTTGTCGATACAGGGAAAATTGGTAAAACCGGTCCGTTGGTTAACCATTTCCTTGAGCAGATGCGCTTTAAGGAATATGAAAATCTATTCAGATCCGATTATATCCCAAGTGTAAACCAATGTATTTCGGATATACTGAGTGGGAATATGCGCTCCTTTTTCGAATCACTTATCAAAGTCTCTACTTTCCAATTGAAACATTTTACAAATATGATCCCCGGAAATTTCATGCAGGCCTGGAAATGGGGCTTAGATACCGGTACATTCCAACTTAAACTATGCGGCTCCGGAGGTGGTGGATTTCTATTGGGATTTACAACCGATTATACAGCCGCTAAAGAATATTTTGCCGGGCAACATCACGATATGATTCCGGTTTACAAGTCGGCATAAACTGATTTTGCATTCGTGGAATAAAAAGTCCTTTAACGTTCTCTTTTTCCGCCTTTGCGATTACAATTGGTTGCCAGGGTTTTATCCATCATACTATTACCATAATCAATAAACCTATTTCCCTTTTATTTACATCCCGAATCCATTACTTTTGTGTTGGATACAATCCTTATTTTTTAAACTCATGGAAAATTCCTTCACCATTTCAGGCCAGGTTGTTGATGTTGTAGCCGGTAAAATATTACCGGGCAAAGTTGAAGTTACAAATGGACAAATTACATCGGTTACGCCCTGCGATACTGCTGATAATCAATATATACTTCCCGGTCTTATTGATGCCCATGTTCACATCGAAAGTTCGATGCTTGTACCTGCCGAATTTGCACGCCTGGCAGTAGTTCACGGAACAACGGCAACGGTTTCCGATCCTCATGAGATAGCCAATGTTCTGGGAATGGAAGGTGTAGATTTTATGATTCGCAACGGTAATTTATCACCCTTTAAATTTCATTTCGGAGCTCCTTCCTGCGTTCCGGCCACTGGTTTTGAATCATCAGGTTCGGTTATTACTGCAGAACAGATCGGCCAGTTGCTCCTGCGTAATGATATCTGGTACCTTTCGGAGATGATGAATTTCCCGGGAGTAATTTTCGGAGATGAAGAAGTGCATAAAAAACTAGCTTTCGCGAAACAATACAACAAACCGGTTGACGGACATGCACCGGGACTGAACACTGAGGATATAAAAAAATATGCTGCTGCCGGTATCACCACCGATCATGAATGCACCAATATTGACGAAGCTATTGAAAAGATTAATTCGGGCATGCACATACTTATACGCGAAGGTAGCGCGGCCCGTAATTTCGATGCCCTGGTTTCACTTCTAAGTACACATCCCGAAAAAGTAATGTTCTGCAGCGACGACAAGCACCCCGACGATCTGGTTGCCGGGCATATAAACCTCCTGATTCAAAGGGCAATCCATGCCGGGTATGATCCCATGGCAGTTATCAGAGCTTGTACACTCAATCCGGTGAAGCATTACAAACTGGATTGCGGACTTCTTCAGCCGGGCAATGCCGCCGATCTTGCTATAGTTGATGACTTATCCAGTTTTAAAGTACTTAAAACATTTATAAATGGAAATCTGGTTGCGGAAAAAGGAAAGACACTCCTGCAATCATTTAGCTATGATGCGCCAAACTGCTTTTTAGCGCCAAAGATTACAACCGATGATCTGGAAGTTGTTGCAGGCAACGGCAAACTCAAAGTGATCCGTGCTTTCGACGGCGATCTGGTTACAGAAAAACTTCTTGCGGATCCAAAGCTACATGATGGCAAAGTTGTAAGCGACATCGATAATGATATTCTCAAAATTACCGTTATTAACCGCTACAAACCTTCAAAACCGGCTATTGCATTTATCAATGGTTTTGGACTCAAGCGCGGAGCTATGGCTTCGACGGTGGCACACGACAGTCACAACATTATTTGTATTGGCACTAACGACGCGGATATGGTAACAGTCATCAACAGCCTGGTTACAAATAAAGGGGGCATTGCAGTTACTGACGGACTGAACATGGATTTTCTTCCCCTGCCGGTTGCCGGATTGATGGGCGATATTGATGGTTATAAAGTAGCTGAGTTGTACGAAAATATCAATAAAAAAGCGTTGGCTTTGGGAGGGCATCTAAAAGCGCCTTTTATGACTCTTTCTTTTATGGCGTTGTTGGTAATCCCCGAATTGAAACTAAGCGATATGGGATTGTTTGATGGAACCAATTTCTCATTTACCGGGTTGTTCGAAAATATCACAGTGTAAAAATGCATTTGATTTTATTTTACAAAAAGGAAAGATAACCAGGGATTTATTTATTTTAAGAGTCTTTAACATTTCCATATATCTACATATCAGCAATTTGTATATTTTTCATTAAAACGAATGAATAAAGTTACATATTTACGATGCGGTAATGTATTTATTTATACTTTTGTAAAAAAATTACTAAAATGAGCGACCATCTGAAACTTGACATTGTAAAACTTGAAGCCGCAGCAAGTAAACTGCGCGCCATGGCTCACCCTATGCGTATCGCCATAATCGAATTGCTGAATAACAACAAGAAACTGAATGTGACTGAAATATATGAGTCATTACATATCGAGCAGGCGGCAGCATCTCATCACCTTAACATACTGAAAAGTAAAGGGATACTTGCTTCGAAACGCGATGGAAAGCAGATTCATTACTCACTGAAAAACAGCACGCTGCTCGACATTATTACCTGCATAAATAAATGCAACGAGGCTCAGTAATTCCGCTTTAGCAGATTATGTATTTTCAATGCCTGGGATCTATAAATCCCAGGTTTCTTCTTCTTCCCAATTGGCCTTAAGGTCAAATGTCTTGGGGTGAACCAATACCTTTTCGGGCTGAATTTTCTTTAAAAATATCCCGGTATCCCATCTGCCATTGGCATTCCTGTCGAAAATGGCTTTCAGTCCGTATTTACCTGGAGCCAGTAATCCGAAATCTGCCCGTTTTTCGGTGGTAATCGTACGCTGATCCACAACAATCCCCTTATCTGTCACAAGTTGTATAATCACCGGGTAACTTTCATCCTTTCGGTTGATGATAACTGCTAACTTACCGTACTCTTCAACAGCTTTCATCTGGAATGTAATATGTGTAGAGTCGCATTTATCACCATAAATATCGGAAAATGTGGCTCTGGGAATATAAATATCGTATTTATCGGTCGAATTCCAGTTAAAAGTAATGAGTAAATGCCTGCGAATACTATCCGTAAAGTGCATTACAGGAGCAATGATACTGGTATCTTTTAATGCTATGCTTTTTAGTACTATTTCTTTGAGATCATACGTCTTCACCGGATTGGCAAAAGTAAGCATCACAGGCTTGTTATAACCAAGTATGCGGTTGCTGAGCGAAGTTGTATAATCCAGTGGAGTTTCTTTTACAGTTTTCGATACTTTTCCGGTTACTTTCATTGCCGTACTGATTGTAATGGTATCAGTAACAATTCCGTGTGCCAAAACCTGCAGTTTGAGCGTATCGGGTTTATTCAGCAGCCAGGCATGGAGTGTATCATTAGTGCGATTCCATTCCTGAATAGCCCAGGGTAAGGAATCAGAAATATTTAATGCCCTGAATCCTGGAAATTTTGTCGGATAACGAAAAGCAATTGAAAGCCTGTTTTTGGCAACAATCGCACTTTTAAGAATTCGCTGTGTTGAATCCGGTTCCTGGAACATAACAATAGAAACCAGATTTTGAGTCTTTAAATCCGTTTTCTTAACGGCAACGGTATCACTCAGATTTAAAGCATTATAATAAGGTTGAACCGAATCGGAATAAAAGCCTATAGATTCGGTAGGGAGATTATACATATAATCATTATCCCCATCGAGGAGGGCAACAGCCCGGTATTTGCCCGAAGCCAGGTTGCTGAAATGAAAATTCCCTTTATCCGAAGTTCGCGAAACATAGGTTGGTATTTGTTTCTTAGGTACGGAGTCAGTAAAATCCTTATACAATTCCACAAAAACTCCCTTTGAAGGTAAACGTGTAAAAGCATCTGTTACAGTACCCGACAGGCTTAATGAATCGATATCAGATCCCGTAGAGAAAGCAAAATTAAAATTAGGAATAGGGTTACTTTCGGTAAGATCAACAATGGCTTCACCAAAATAGAAATTATAAGTAGTGTTTTTACGAAGCGAGTCTGTGAGTTTAACCACCACCGAATGCCCTTTTAACTTAATATCAGGCAATTTGCCCAAAGGCGGTGAAATAAGCAAATATTTCTCGGGTGTCTTCAACTGTACATATTCGTCGAATGTAAGAACGAGTTTATTTCCTTTGAAATTAGTTGAGAGATCTTTTGGCTCTGAACTCACCATTTTGGGCGGCGTAATATCTTTTGGCCCTCCTGTGGGCGAAACAATAGTAGCACATGCCAAAGCATATAAAGCAAGAGTTGCCGGCAATAGTAATTTAAGCGCCTGGATAAAATAGTTTTGCTTTTCGTAGGGCATACAATCAGTAGATTTACTTTGCAAAGATGCGAAAAAATCAGGGAGTAACTGATATCCTGGTAAGCATCAGGGACTTTTAACAATTATTGTCTTAAAAAATGGTACCATAAACTTGTTTCTGAGTGTGGTAAGATCAGAAGTTCGATGATAAATCCGGAATTCTTATCAAAGTCAGCTTTTAAAAGCCGGTTTGAAAAGAAAATTAATTAATTTATAATACAATCGAAGATCAGTATATTAACCTGAAACCCAATTTATAAGTAAAAAATATTAAAAGAATTTTATTTGATTATTACAGTACTTAAATAGTGTTTTATATAAATAATAATTTAGTAGCATTTAACGCTATATTACTAATATACTGTATTATACAATCTATTATTCAATATCGGATAAGGATTTCCAGGAAATTTCCGTTCTCCTATAGCCAAACTTTGGAAAATTTTTTATAATTTTAAACTATGTATTTCACTATAAATAGACTATCTTAGCTTGCTATATTGCAAAAACGATAGTTAGTTATCCAATTTGAGTATGAAGCAAACATATACAAAGGCTAACCCAAAATTTCATCTGGGCCTCGATTTAGGATCCATTTCCCTGAATACAGTGCTGATGGATGAAGACCGGAAAATTCTTGAAAACCGGTACACATACTGCGAAGGCCGTCCGTTCAATGTTCTGAAAAGCATTGTTTCCGAAATTGCGGAAAAATACGGGGCCTGCAATATTGGGTGCATCGCGCTTACAGGAACTGGCGGCAAAAAAGCCGCTGAGTTGATCGGAGGATCGTTTATCAATGAAATTATAGCACAATCTACTGCGGCATCTGTGCTTTATCCACAAGCACGCACCATTATTGAGATGGGAGGCGAAGACTCCAAACTTATCATTATGGAAAATGGTACGGAGGGAGGGCATACCCGCTTAGCGGACTTTTCGATGAACAGCCTTTGTGCGGCAGGAACCGGTTCCTTCCTCGATCAGCAGGCTAAACGGATCGGTGTTCCGATAGAAAACGAATTTGGCAAACTTGCGCTTTTATCCGAAAACCCGCCACGAATTGCCGGCAGGTGCAGCGTGTTTGCAAAAAGCGATATGATCCATCTTCAGCAGATTGCCACCCCTTTGCACGATATTGTTGCAGGTTTATGCTTTGCTGTTGCACGAAATTTTAAAAGCAACCTCGGAAGGGGTAAAAAATTAAACTCACCAATATTATTTCAGGGCGGAGTAGCTGCCAATGCCGGTATGGTAAGAGCTTTCCGCGAAGTTTTCGAACTTACCGACGAAGAGCTCATCATCCCCGAATACCACGCTTCCATGGGTGCCATTGGAGCTTTATACCATGTGCTTTCGAACGGAGTTGCCACTGTTCCGGCATTCAAAGGACTTGACGACCTGGAATTTTACCTGTTAAATAAAGCCTACGTGAATAATTCTCATGATCGGCTGGTACTTTCAAGCGCCACATACAATAAAGATGTTGTGGTGAAGAAAATTCCGGGTCAACAAATAAAAGTTTCACTGGGAATTGATATAGGCTCGCTGAGCACAAACGTAGTACTGATTGATGCTGAGCATAATGTAGTAGCGCGCAGGTATTTACCAACTGCCAGTAAGCCGATGAATGCAGTTCAGCGCGGATTGAAGGAAATTTCTGAGGAAATTGGAGCGGATGTCGAAGTTATTTCTGTTGGAACCACGGGTTCGGGCAGGTATCTTATCGGTGACTTTGTTGGCGCTGATCTTATCAAAAACGAAATTACAGCGCAGGCAACTGCTGCCATCGATCACGATCCTACGGTTGACACAATTTTTGAAATTGGTGGTCAGGATTCAAAATACATTTCGATACAGGAAGGTGTAATTGTTGATTTCGAGATGAATAAGGTTTGTGCCGCCGGTACTGGCTCCTTCCTCGAAGAACAATCGGAGAAACTTAATATTAATATTATAAATGAATTCGAAGACCTTGCTCTTTCGGCAAAGAGTCCTGTTCAGATGGGCTGCCGCTGTACGGTTTTTATGGAATCGGATCTGAATTCGCATCAGCAGCGTGGTGCTGATAAGGATGATTTGATTGGCGGTCTTGCTTATTCCATCGTTGAAAATTACATTCAAAAAGTAGTCGGGGATAAACCTATCGGCAACAAAATATTTTTCCAGGGCGGGGTAACCAACAATAAATCAGTAGTGGCTGCCTTCGAAAAAATTACCGGCAAGCCGATAATAATTCCGCCACATTTTGATGTAACAGGAGCCATCGGAGCAGCCATCCTGGCAAGTAATGCCATGTCCGAAGGACAGAAAACCCGGTTTAAAGGCTTTAATATCAGTGAACTACCATTCAGTATCGACAGTTTTACCTGCAAGGCATGTACCAACCATTGCGAAATACAAAAGGTGAAAGTTGCCGGCGAAAAAAAGGCGCTTTTCTATGGCGGACGGTGCGAGATGTACGAAGTGGATGACCGCAAGGGAAAAGTGAAAGACATTCCGAACTATTTTGAAGAAAGGCTAAAATACCTGATGGGTGATTATCAGGAAGAAGCTCCGGATGGCCGAATTACTGTGGGTATTCCCCGCGCTTTAATGGTGTTCTGGCAACAGTTTCCATTTTGGCATAATTATTTTAAAGAACTCGATTTCAGGGTTGTGCTTTCCGATCCGACAGATTACCAGCTCACAAAAAAGTCGTTGGAAATAATGGTCGCCGAAACCTGTTTCCCTGTGGAACTGATTCACGGCCACGTGGATAACCTTCTACAAAAGAATGTAGATTTCATTTTTCTTCCCTTTATTGTAAATTCCAAGGGAACGAAGAGCAATCCTACCAACAATCCCAACTGTCCCTGGATACAGACATACCCTTTTATGCTGCGCAGCGCATTTACGGATCCAAAGACAAAAGATAAGTTCCTCACTCCTACCCTGCATTTCCGTTATTTCGGCAGAGTGCTGAACAACGAAATTGCAACCTTCATGAAGGGGAAATTCGGCATTGCAAAATCAAAAACCATTAAAGCGATTAACCTAGCCGACGAGCAGCAAACCGCATTTGAAAATGCAATACAATCACGGGGTCGCGTAATTCTTGAGAATCTTCCCAAGGATAAAAAAGCAATGATCGTTCTTGGTCGCCCATACAACACGGGCGATCCGGCATTGAACCTACGCCTGGTCGAAAAGCTGGTCAACCTCAATACCATTCCTATTCCCCTTGATTTTCTGCCTTTGCAGGATGAAAATATATTTGACGACTACCGCATGATGTACTGGCCCAACGGGCAGAAGATACTTGCGGCGACACGTCTTATCCGGAAAAATAACAATCTCTTTGGCGTTTTTCTGGGCAATTTCCGTTGCGGCCCCGATTCCTTCCTCACACATTATGTGCGAGAAGAAATGAAAGGCAAGCCTTACCTGCACCTTGAAGTAGATGAGCATAGCGCTGATGCAGGATTGGTAACCCGGCTCGAAGCTTTCCTGGATAGCCTCGAAGGATATCTGAAAGTGAGCGGATTGCATGAAATGGAACCAAAGTATATTCATAACACAGAAAATAAAGTTAAAGGACGCACACTTTATTTTCCTTATGCCCGCGATACAGTTCATGCCATGGCCGCCGCTTCGAGGTTATGCGGTATAGATGCGGAAGTGCTTCCCATGCCAGGTTCCTACGAAATAGAACTTGCCCGTAAGCAGACCAACGGACAGGAATGTTTCCCTTTTGTTGCCACACTGGGAAGTTTTATAAAGAAACTACAGGAACCCGGCGCTGATCCTTCGAAGATGACATTTTTTATGCCCGACCATAACGGGCCCTGCCGGTTTGGCGATTACAACAAGCTTCACCGGATTATTTTCGACAGGCTTGGATATTTTGAAGCCGAAATCCTCACTCCTACCAACGATAATTCTTACGCCGAAATTGCACCGGGTAAATCAGGTAAGTTCAGGTTAAATGCCTGGAAGGGAATTGTCGCTACCGATTTGCTAAAGAAAATGGTACAGGAAAAGAGACCCTACGAGAAAGTGAAAGGCTCAGCGAATAAACTTTACCAATTCTGGCTGAATAAGGTAATTGAATCGATTGAAAATGGGTCACGCACTTTACCAAAAACACTCGAAAATGCAGGTAAAGCCTTCAAAATTCTTGATGTTGAGAAGGGCAAACGCAAACCTATCATTGCAATTGTCGGTGAAACCTTTATGAGAGATAATCCGTATTGCAGCTCATTTTTAGTTGAAAAACTGGAAGCTTTAGGTGCCGAAACCATCATGGCGCCTTTTGGTGAATGGCTAATTTATTCTTCCTACCGCTATGAACGTGACAGCTTGTGGAAAGGCGATCTGAAAGGGCTGTTTAAATCGAAAATACAGCAATGGGGACAGCATTATACCGCGAACATACTAAAGAACTCAGTGAAGAGTTTTGTAGAAATGGAAACGGAAATTGAATTTGAAGATATGCTCAAACATAGCGCCCCGTATATCCACAAAGACTATGACGGTGATCCGATTGCTGCTTTTGGCACTGCCGGGGGATTGTTTGAAGCCAATATTTCAGGAATTGTTTACATTATGCCGTTTACCTGCATGCCAGGAACACTGGTGGCAGCGATAAGTACCGATTTCCGGAAGGATCATAATAATATTCCATGGGAAAATATTCCATACGATGGACAGGAAGCAACCAATATTGATTCGCGCCTTCAGGCATTCATGCATCAATGCCATGAATATGAACGAGTTCGCAAATCGGAAAAGAAAAGTGTATTGCAGGATTAGATTCCAGGTGATTCACTTATTGTCTTATTCGTTTCGGATATGCCCTTCAAAAGTTCCTGACTTTTGAAGGGTTTTATTTTCTGATAAAACGTTTATGTTTAAATTATAGAAACAGGAATTGCACCGTATCTTTACAACTTTAAGTTTTAATAAAAGATTCATGAAGATCAGTAACCGAAGTTTGCTTATTCTATTTCTGGTTTTAACGGCCTGTTCATGCTTGTTTGCACAACAGGAACCTTTAATTAAAAACCTTGACCAGATTGCCGCAAGCGAAAAATCGGCATACCTGAGTCTTCAACAACCACATGATCAACTTATTGTAAACAATTACGATCTGAAATATCACCGGTTTTTCCTGTACGCCGATCCGGCCAAATCATCAATCAGGGGTTCAGTAACATCATATTTTGTTGCAACAACTGATATGAGCAGCATACAGTTTGAATTATATTCAGCTATTTCTGCCGACTCAGCTTTTCATCGGGGTGTTAAGCAAAGTGTTACCCATACCGGCAATGTCATTACGATTGTTTTTGGTGAAACAACTCCCGTAAACTCATTGGATTCAGTTACCGTTTTTTATCATGGTGATCCGACAGCCAGTGGTTTTGGTTCTTTTGGAAGGGAAATTCATAGCGGCGCTCCCGGCATGTGGACACTTTCCGAACCCTATGGCGCTTCCGACTGGTGGCCCTCAAAAAACGACCTTACCGATAAAATTGATTCCATCGATATGTTTGTAGTTACTCCAAGAGGCAATCATGTGGCAGGCAACGGACTCCTCATAAGCGAAACACCTTTTGGAACCGGCGCCACACTCGCGCATTGGAAGCATCGCTATCCCATTGCATCATACCTTATTGGCATTGCATCAACCAATTATGCCCGTTTTTCGGATTATTATGTAACAGGTACCGATTCGCTCGAAATACTAAATTATGTATATCCGGAGGATTCACTGCTGCTTAATTTCAATGCAAAAGATGTATTGCCTGCCCTGGCTGTTTTCGAAGAACTGTTTACACCATATCCTTTCCGGGCCGAAAAATACGGACAGGCCCAGTTTGGCTGGGGCGGAGGCATGGAACATCAAACCATGACTTTTCTCGGGAAAGGGGCCTTTGGTCCTGAAACCATCTCCCATGAGCTTGCACATCAGTGGTTTGGAGATATGATAACCTGCGGTTCGTGGCATGATATCTGGCTAAATGAAGGTTTTGCAACCTTTTGTACTGCGCTGAGGTTTGAGCGCACGGACAAAAGCTATTGGTCCATTTGGAAAAAAGCCAATATAGCAAGAGTTTGCAGTAAGCCAGCTGGTTCAGTATATTGTGACGACACCACCAGTATCGACCGAATTTTTGATTCGCGCCTCTCTTACAGCAAGGGGGCTATGTTGCTGCAAATGTTGCGTTGGATAGTAGGTGATGATAATTTTTTCACAGGGATGAAAAATTACCTCAATGATCCGAAACTACGGCATGGATTTGCCCGCAGCGCTGATTATATAAAACATATGGAAGAAGCATCGGGCCGAGATCTGAGTAGGTTTTTCGACGAATGGCTTTATGGACAGGGTTTTCCAACCTACACTTTGGATATCGCACAATCGGTTGATTTAAAGACTTCTGTTTCAATCTTTCAGAGCCAGTCAGATCCTTCTGTTAATTTTTTCGAATTGCCTGTCCCTGTTCAGCTTTTTGGTGAAGGAAGAGACACGGTTATCGTATTTAACAATACTTTTTCTGGCCAATTGTTTGTTATATATCCGGGATTTAAGATTGACTCCGCAAAATTCGACCCTGACCAAAGACTGGTTTCGAAAAACAACTCTTTATCCTTAGGCAGGGATGATCTGCCAGTCGGCAAAAACCTTCAGCTGATGCCAAATCCTGCCAGTGATTTGTTGGTTGTTCAACACAACCTTGGGAAAATTAATTCTCTTGAGATTATTACCCTTGATGGAAAATCGAAAACTATCCGTTTCGATAAAAGAGATAATGAGCGCATTGTGATTGATACTCATAATCTTAGGATGGGAACTTATCTGCTTAAGATTGGAATTAATTCAGGGTATGTCACCAGAAAGTTTATTATTCAAAGATAATTTCTAAAGATTCAGAGTTCAAGGGTTCAATGCTTCGCGTTCAAGGGTTCAAGTTATAATTTCTAAGTCTCAAATATCAAAATCCAAAATCCAAAATTCTATTTCCCCATTATTCTAAAATTCCGAAAGTATATCCTTGTTTTATACAAAACTCAACATACAATGGCAGCGCATATTCCATCCGCTCACGGGCTTTAATACTGTCGTGGAATACGATAATGGAACCCGGTCTGGTATATTTTATGGCATTATTCAGACATTGTTCTCCACTAAGTTCTTTATCATAATCACCCGTGAGTGCGCTCCACATTACAACTTTGTAATTGTCATTCAGTTTCCGGGCTAACTTCAAGTTGATCTGTCCGTGTGGCGGGCGGAACAAACTGCTTTTTACCAGCCGGTTGCATTGCTCAACTTCCGATAAATAAGACTGATAATCCGTTTCCCAGGCTTTAACATGATAAAAGGTATGGTTGCCGATTGCATGACCATCTTTTTTCAACAGGCTAAAAACATCGGGATATTTCAGCACATTATCGCCTACGCAGAAAAATGTGGCTTTAACATTATATTTCTTCAGAATTTCCAGTACCAATGGTGTTACTTCAGGCACAGGCCCATCATCGAAAGTCAGGAAAACTTCGCGGCGACTTGTGGTCACACGCCACAATAGACTTTTAGGGTAAATTGCCCTGATCCAGAATGGCGCCGAGTAGATTTTCATTTATCGAATTTGATTGGCGAAAATACATACAATTTGTTGAAAAACGGAACTTCTCTCCTATATGGCACTTCAAATGGATAATGGAAAATGGAAAATAGTTAATGGAAAATGGTTAACAGTACATCGCGAATCAAAAATCGCAACTCGCAAGTGGACAAACCAAATCGTAATTCTTACCTCGTAAATCGTAAATCTCAACTCACAAATCCCATCAATTCCCATTAGCCTCTACAGTCATTAACATTCTTTACATAAATACCGGCAAAAGTATTTGCTCACATTATCCGGAAATTGTACCTTTGCAAAAGCAGATAATAATTTAAACTCTCTTGACATTCAGATAATTATATATATTTAAATCACTCAACCATGAAAAAATTAGTACTTCTTCGCCATGGCGAAAGCGAATGGAACAAAGAAAACCGTTTTACCGGCTGGACGGATGTTGATCTTTCGGAACGTGGCGTTAAGGAAGCCGCTGAAGCTGGTAAAGTATTAAAGGAAAACGGTTTTGATTTCCGTCTGGCTTATACTTCGTACCTTAAAAGAGCCATTAAAACACTCAACCTGGTGCTGGAAGAAATGGATCTGATGTGGATAAAGGTTGAAAAAAGCTGGCGCCTGAACGAAAAACATTACGGAAACCTGCAAGGCCTAAATAAGGCTGAAACCGCCGAAAAATATGGTGATGCACAGGTTCTGGTATGGCGTCGCAGCTATGATATTCCCCCAGCAGAACTTGGCGCTGATGATCCGCGCAATCCCCGCCTCGATCCGAAATATGCCGCTATCGGTAATCTGGCCCCAGTTACCGAATCGCTTAAAGATACCGTAGACCGTATGGTTCCCTACTGGGAAAGTGAAATCCGCGAATCCTTGCTCACCCACGACCAGATATTGGTTGCCGCACATGGTAACAGTCTGCGTGCCGTTATCAAACATGTGAAAGGAATAAGTGACGCCGATATCGTAAACCTGAACCTGCCTACCGGCATTCCTTACGTTTTCGAATTCGATGATAAGCTGAATTTTGTAAAAGATTATTTCCTGGGCGATCCCGAAGTTATTAAAAAATTAATGGATGAAGTTGCCAACCAGGGCAAATCGAAGAAATAATAAAATAATTATGTTCCCTGCCCGTTAAAAGCAGGGAACACATTTTTATACACTGCATGAGAACATGGGTAATACCTGACGTACACGGCTGCCTTCTTACACTCCGTATGCTTGTCGAAGATCTGATTGAGCTACGCAAAGATGATGCCCTTATTTTTCTGGGGGATGTTATCGATCGTGGTCCGGCCAGCAAAGGTGTTATTGATTACATTATTAAATTGAAAGATGATGGCATTAATACGAAAGTAATCAAGGGAAATCATGAGGAATACATGGCTAAAGTGTACAGGGATGAGCAGGCGAAAACAGGTTTGCGAAGGATGCTCGGATTGAAATCGGTAAATTTCAAAGACTGGATGCAATATGGCGGGGAACATACGATGAAAAGTTTCAATGCGGATCATGTATCTGAAATTCCTGAAAAATATATTGAATGGGTCGAATCACTTGATTTTTATCTGAAATGGAAA
Organism: Bacteroidales bacterium; assembly: GCA_038237165.1. GTDB lineage: Bacteria > Bacteroidota > Bacteroidia > Bacteroidales > UBA4417 > UBA4417. The sequence continues at coordinate 22,540 of JBBRYZ010000052.1, forward strand.
AATTTCCTGATCGTACATGCCGGGTTCAATTTTGAGCTTGATGATATTTTCAGTGATACACAGGCTATGATGTGGATACGGGAATACAAAATTGATCCCGAAAAGCTTGGCAACCGTAAAATCATACACGGACATGTGCCGGTTTCACTTGATTTTATTAACCAGTCGATTATCTCGAATTCATTTCACTTTATTGATCTCGACAACGGGGTGTATATGAACGATAAGCCGGGGTATGGAAATCTGCTGGCATTGGAATTAAACACGATGGAATTGCTGGTACAGCCCAATATCGATTTCTAAGCCGAACTTCTTAAAATTCAACAATAAAAGATCACACATGCCTAAATCGCAGTGGTGAAAGATTAACTATTCATATTGCAATATAAAATGGCTTCAAATGGAAAATAACTATTCGTATTGTCATATAAAATGGGCCCAAATGGAAAATAACAATTCATATTGCAAGGTATAAGGGTTTCAGCTGGAAAATAACTATTCATATTGCAATGCAAAATGGATTCAAATGGAAAATAACTATTCATATTGCGATGCAAAATGGCATCTGGGATCCCCCCACTGCTCATATTGCAATACAAAATGGTTACCGGGTGCCCCCACTGCTCATATTGCAATACAAAATGGTTTCGGGGAATACCCCACTGTTCATATTGCAATGTAAATTGACTTCCGGGGGAGCAACACTGCTTATATAGCAATGCAAAACGGGTTACGGGAGTTTAACAGGATGCATATTATAATAAACAGTTTAAAACAAATTCCCCACATTAATATACAGTCCTTTAAGACCATCCTGCTTATTGGTTGCGAAGCCATAATCGATGGCAAGTATAAAGTTTTCGTTCAAAGCAACTCTTAATCCAGCTCCAACACTGGGATGCAGTTTGTCCTTTTCGAAAGAGAAATCAAAATACTTTGCCTGGTCGGCTGCACTTATCTTCGACTTATCGAACTTAACTTCCTGCACCACCATTCCAAAATCAGAGAAGCCATTCAATGCAAAATAAAGATTCTGTTTACCGACATGTGTTTTCAGGAATTTCCATCTTAATTCGAGGTTACCGTAAGCGACTCCATCGCCTACAACCCTGTCGCGCATAATACCGCGTAAAGTTTTTGCTCCTCCAAGTCCATCGGTCTTTGTGATTGATGAATATGAGCTGAGCATGTATGGCTGCATGAAAAAAGGCGCTGTTCCGCCTATAGTTCCCTGGTAACCAAGCCTGTAAACAAATGAAAGTCGATCCTCTACAATGGTAAAATATTGCCGGTGTATCAGAACCAGCTTGGCATACGAAAATTCAGGGTTAAAAAGGAATTTAGGTGCATAGATTATCAGTGCTTCGGTCCACATCCCTTTCATGGGGTTGGCTTCATTATCACGGGTATCGTAAACTAAACCTGCTTTCAGGAAATTGGCATTTCCGCCGTCTTTTTCAGCCTGGCTGATAATTCCCCATTGCACATAATCATCAAAAAGCGTATTTGTGGTATCGACCAATTTATCAGAATCCTTTTTGCCTTTATTAATGGCATCAATATCAACACGTCCGACTTTCATATTCATAACTCCAAAACCAGCAAGCCAGTGAAGATGATCAACAGGCAAATTCCCTTGCAAATCAATCGTTAACCGAAACATCTTACGCAAATCGCGGTAAAATACCCGCGTAATGTAATCTGCGTTTCCTTTATCTTCAAAATCGGGATTATACCGGCTTTGATACCCATTGAACCCATAGAAATTGAGTGATTTCTCAGTAAGGTAACTCATATCGGCGGTTAAACGGATATGATGAGGAAGCAGGTTTTTGGCATCATAAAAAATCTGGTTAGTCCCCGAACCTTTTGTGTAACGCGAGATTTCCACTTTCATCATTTGGCGGTATGATGGATAGATTTTGCCGTCGCCGTAGTCATATACACTTACCAGACCGCCGTACTGGAAACCCATATCCGCATCAAACGAAATGGTAGGTAAGCCACCGAATGAAAGTCCGGTTGGGGTTTTGGCTTCCTTTTTTTCTTTTTCCTGTGCGCTGGCTGCTTGTTGCAGAAGCATACATCCGGTTATTACGCAAATCAACAGTAGTGATTTTTTCATAGAATTAGCCGTTAATGGTGGATTTTATAAGATCTATAACCTGGTTTCTATTTTTTACAAGCGTATTAAATTCTTTATTTTTTACAATTTTTAATCTGAATATCAACATTTTACTGCACAATTTGTTCATGTACTTATAATTATAAAAAGCAAATAAACCAGTAGCAGGCAGTGTTAATCCGAAAGCCAATTTTATTACAAGTTCATCGGTAAACAGGCAAAACAGAGTAATTAGTATCAGGTAGTAAACAGGAAATAAAATCACACTGATCCCGAACTGTACAGAAGTACGGAAGTTGGTATCTTTTATTTTGGATGCCTGCCAGATTGGAATTTTGTATGGAAGATAGTTCAGTACCGTTCCATAAATATGAAGTGGAAGCAATAAAACGCTGATAATAATTTCAATGAACAGAATCAAAAACATTGGCGTTTTTTGCACAAGCATGCAATCAGCTATTCCAAGTTTACTTAGTTTATCGTTGTAACTGCTGATTGCCGCCCCGATTTCAGTTGCCTTATCAGGAAACCGCGCGAACGCTTCAGTCACTTTATTAACAATATACTGCCTGATTTTAAGCTTGTTGTACGGCTTTCGATTGGTATTGCAGGTGTCCCATACATTGGGTTCGTACATTTCGCTTATCTGACTTGTAAGTTGGTAATGCTCTTCCGGAATATGGATCATTACTCTGCGGATATCCTCCGAAAGCACACTCACCAAAGTATTAATGGTAACCTGTTCATTTTCGCGATATTGTGCGGCATAATCCGAGATTTTTATCGGAGTTCCGAACACAACCATTACATCTGCTCCTGCATTATAGTAATCGGAGTAATCAATACCAATAGGGACTATATGAAGGTTAAGATTGAACTGCATGCTTTCTTCGGCCTGGAAAGCTATGCGGAAAATTCCTTTTTTCAGAGGCCGCAGCCTTTTAACTCCTTCGTGGTTACCTTCGGGTAAAATACAGATGGGTGTACCCGATTTCAGTACATCCACGGTATCGTCGAAAACTTCCTGGTTACGTCCAAGTTCGCCGTAACCATCCCTGATCCTGTAAATCGGGAGTATTTTAAGAAATTTCAGAATTTTGGCTATAAATGGCTTTTTAAATATGTCGGCTCTTGCCATGAAAACTACAGGATTGCGTGAGGCAAATAATACAACCAGGGCATCCATAAGCGCATTCTGGTGATTAGGCGCAAAAATCAGCGGGGTATTTGGAGGGATTTTTTCGTAGCCGATCACAGTCAATCGTC
>JBBRYZ010000053.1:0-25548 GCA_038237165.1 Bacteroidales bacterium
AGTCCACTCACTTTGGTGATGATTTAAAATCAGGGGTTTACATTATCCGGGTGCAACAAGGCGATTTTATTAAAACCATCAAAGTAGTGAAACAGTAACAATTAATTTTGATACAATGATAACTAAAGGCTGTCTGTTAAACGCAGACAGCCTTTTAAAACGGTTCTTCCTGAAATTTGGATTCCTCATTAACACATGTTTGACGCCTTTTTTAGCTATAAAATTGAAAATTGCAAAATCATTCATCACTGGATGATTGCCGACCAGATGATGCTGATGGAACAACTTGGAGTGATGAATGCACCGACATAATTGATTGAGAGAATAGAAGTCGAATAATTAAGTCTTACCAAATCAAAACAATTTTAACCTTTAAAAATTTCAAATTATGAAAACAAAACTTTTTTACTGTTTATTGATAGTATTTAGCCTAAGCAGTTGTAGCCAGAAGAAAAGTCTCAATATTAAAGGCACCTGGAAACTTGTTCAGCAGCAAGCTATTACAGGCAATTCGATTGTAAATAATTTCCCTGGTAAAAATGATGTAGATGCTATTAAAACGTGGTCGGACAATTATTTTATGGCTTTTAGCCGGAGCAAAGTTGATAAAATAGTTACTGATGGCTACGCAACCGGAACATACAAACTTGACGGAAACAAGTATGAAGAACATATTAATTATATTTCTTATAAACCCTGGGAAGGCACAATCGTAAAAATGACCATGGAACTCAGGAATGACACACTTATCCAGACTTTTCCGGTTGATGATAAAGGAAAGCCGGATAAGAATGGGTCTTGGGTTGAGAAATATATAAAGCTGGATAAGTCGTCGGGTGTAAAAACTGGTTATATCGACCAAAATCCAATTGGAGTTTTAATGCCAGTTTACCTGGAAAAAGGAATAGCAGCAACCGTTGAAAAATATAAAAGTATGTTAGCTGGTTCTGAAAAGGATAATTATAATTGGGATCGTTCGCGCCTCGATCATTTAGGAGGTGAGATTCTAAATCGTGGAAATGCTCAAGATGCCATCACTATCTACAAATTGAATGCTTCATTGCATCCTGATGATGCCGAAACCTTTTGCACACTTGGCTGGGCTTATCAAAACATTGGTGATAAAAAAACCTCCATTGAGTATTTTGAAAAAGCACGAAAACTCGATCCCAAAAATATGTATGCATTGGAACGCTTGCAAAAAGTGGATAAAGCTGTTGCCTACTGGGGTCTGGTTGGTAGTGCAACAAAGAACGGTTGGGATGGGCCTGATATTAATTTTAATGAGGATAAAAATAAAAAAGGGGTCTGGGTGCTGAAAAATGTAACGTTAACGGATGGCGAAATTAAATTCCGCTTTAATAATGACTGGAGTTTTAACTTAGGAAATAACGAAAAAGGGGAATTTGTTAATGGTGGTGATAATATTAAAGTTAAGGCCGGGTTGTATGACTTTACGTTGGACTTAAGAGATGACAGTACTCCTAAGTATACGATTTCCAGGCATTAAGAAAAAACAGACAATACGGATTGTGGCTTTGAGTTTTGACTTTTAAAAGTTTTCAGTTCAGGAAGTGTTCGTAAAGCTCATCTGCAATTTTTAACTACAATTTATTACAGAGAGGATGATTTTCAACTAGACATAAATTCCAGATTTAACAGTCACTGCAATACTTACGCAAATACTTAGAAGTTCTTTTCAGTAGAAAATCACAATTAAATCCAATATATTACTAACCTTAAATTCCCTCAAAATGATTCTGGTAATTGGTTCCACAGGCATGGTAGGCAGCGAAGTTTGTCGGCTGCTGATTTCAAAAAAACTTCCGGTAAGGGCAATGGTTCGCACTACAAGCGATCCATCTAAGTTGAATAACCTGAAATCGCTCGGAGTGCAACTCCTTGAAGGTGATATCTGCGATAAATCAGCCTTTCCCAAAATACTGGAAGAAGTATCAACCGTAATCACAACGGCATCATCAATGCCATTTTGCTATATTCCCGGTGCAAACGATATCCGGAAAGTGGATGAAGAAGGAATGATAAACCTGATAGATGCAGCAAAAGAAGCCGGGGTGAAACATTTTATTTACACATCTTTTACGAAGAATATCGATGTGGACTTTCCGTTAAACAATGCAAAGCGAAAGGTTGAGAAGTATCTGAAAAACAGCGGAATGAATTATACCATTATACAACCAGACTACTTTATGGAAGTCTGGCTTTCAGCAGTTGTGGGTTTCGATCCGGTTAATGGCAAGGTAAACCTCTGCGGTGATGGATCGAGTCCAATGTCTTATATTTCTATTAAAGATGTGACGAAATTCATGGTCGAATGTATTTCAAACCCGGCTGCTGTGAATGCAGAGCTTGAACTGGGCGGCCCTGAAAATCTTAGCCAGCTTGATGCAGTAAAAATCTTTGAAGAAGTGATGCAAAAAAGGATGGAAATTCAGCATATACCGGTTGAAGGACTCCAGTCACAACTCGACTCAGCTACAGATCCCATGCAGAAGTCGTTTGCCGGGCTGATGCTTTGTGTTGCCAAAGGAGACAGGATCGATATGAAAGATGTGCTGAGGAAATTCCCTGTTACGCTTTCTTCCGTAAAAGAATTTGCAAGTTCATTAAAGCCAGCATCATGAGGAATATCTCAAAATTGCGCTGATTTCGATGTTTCAAACAATAGCAATATAAGCGAAAATTTTGCGACCTTTGTCCGGTTATAAATAAAACCCTTATTGGTAGTGGGATTTTCGCTTGTTACTTCGTTTCCTTTCTGGTTTCTTTTAATATGCGTGCTGGCGGGTTCATGCTATGCCATGCTGCTTTATTTCCGTCAGAAGGAGAATGAATTCAGCAACCTGACAACTAAAATACTGGCAATTTTAAGAGGTACTGCCGTTACGCTTATCGCTTTTCTGCTTCTTTCTCCTTTAATGAAAACCACATCGCGGTATAGCGAGAAGCCAATTGTAATAATGGCTCTCGACAATTCCGGTTCAATCGTTCTTGGAAAAGATTCAGCATTTTATAAAAATGTGTTTGCAGGCAAATATCGAAAGCTTGCTGATGAGTTATCGAAAAAATATGAGGTGCAGACCTACACTTTCGGTGATAGGATTTCCAGTGGCATTGACGCGACTTTTAAAGAGAAGCAAACCAATATGGAAAGCCTTTTTAATGAAATCCGAGACCGGTATTCGAACCGTAACCTTGCTGCGCTGGTCCTTGCCAGTGATGGGATTTATAACCAGGGGGCTGATCCGCTTTATGTTTCGGATAATGCGCCTTACAGTATTTATACCGTGGCTTTGGGCGATACTACCCAGCAAAAGGATATTCTAATTTCGAGGGTTAATTACAACAGGATTGCCTTCCTTGGTAATGATTTCCCGGTTGAAATAACGATTTTGGCTTTTAAAAGTGCCGGAGCTAAAAGCAAAATAAGCGTCTCCTCGGGAACTCAGCTGTTTTACAGCGAAAATTTTTCGGTTACGGATCAAAGTTACACACACACTTTTACAACAAAACTTACCGCTTCCAAACCTGGTCTACAGCGCTACCGTATTGCCGTTTCAGGTGTTCCGGGCGAAATAAGTACTGCCAATAATTACCAGGAGATTTTTGTGGAAGTATTAGACAGCCGTCAGAAAATTCTCCTTCTGCAGGCTGCACCCCATCCAGATGTGGCTGCATTGAAGCAGGCTATTGAAAAGAATCGTAACTATACGGTGGATAATTTCATGCTCAGCGATTTCTACGGATCAATCGCATCCTACAGCCTGGTTATTTTAGATCAGATTCCATCGGTGAATGATGTCGGATTTCAGGTTAACAGTCAGCTTAAAAAACTGCCTGTTCCTGTTCTTTATATTCTTGGTTCTCAATCCAATATTCCCGCCTATAATAATTTGATGAGCGGATTAATGATCCCTCAGACTTCTGCTTCCTTTAACGAAGCAACCGGCGTTATTAACCCGGATTTCAGTCTGTTTTCGGTCGGTCCCGAAATTGAACATATGATTCCGGAATTTCCGCCTTTGCATGTTCCGTTTGGCCAATACAAGCCCGGCACGGCTTCGCAGGTTTTGATGTACCAGAAAATCGGGAGTGTGACCACTAAAATTCCGTTAATACTTTTTAACCAGGGCGTTGACCGCAAGTCGGCAACAATTGCCGGCGAAGGGATCTGGCGGTGGCGTATGGCCAATTATGCCAAAGCCGGTAACCAGCAGGCTTTTGATGAACTTTTCAGTAAAATAATTCAGTACCTGGCAGTGAAGGATGACAAAAGCCAGTTCAGAGTGCTGCTGAAAAATCATTTTAACGAAAATGAAGTGGTGGAAATTGATGCTGAACTATATAACGACAGTTACCAACTGGTTAACGATCCGGAAGTGAATATTGTAATTACAGATGAGAATAAAAAGAACTTCCCTTATGCGTTCACGCGGACTACAAATGCTTATTATCTGAATGCCGGCAGTCTGCCTCCTGGTGAATATTCGTACAAAGCCTCTACAATCTTTGGAGGTAAAGCATTTCAGAAGTCTGGCATGTTCAGCGTAATGGCGTTAAATGTTGAAGCGATGAACACGGTTGCTAATCATGTATTGCTTAACAATATTGCTTCCCGTCATAAAGGGAGAATGGTTTACCCAAACCAACTTGATCAGATTGAAAAATTACTTGCCGCCCGCGACGATATGAAAACCGTTGTTTACACACAGAAGCGATATACCGACCTTGTAAGTTTTCTGCCCGTTTTACTGCTTTTACTTGGATTGCTTTCAGCCGAATGGTTTATCCGTAAGCGGAACGGGAGTTATTGAAGGGCTGAAGTTAAAAGTTAAAAGTTGAGTCCACTCCGAAAAGTCGGAAAATGCTGATTTTCAACCCTTCTTTACCCCGACCCCTGAAGGGGAAGTGTTAAAAATCAGCATTTTACTGAAGTCCCCTTTAGGGGATTTAGGGGTAAAATGACTTTTCGGAGTGGACTCAAAGTTAAAAGTTAAAAGTTAAAAGTTAACAGTTAACAGTTAAAAGTATCTCAGACCACCTCGTATCAACCATTAACCATTTTCTAATAACCATTAACCATTTTCCCTTTAACCATTAACTTTCCACCCACGCATGACCCCACAAATCCTCTTCAACATTATCCTTATCATCATCATCGCCGGTTTTGTTTTCGACCAATGGATTAATTATCTCAATACAACCACACTCAGCAATATTCTACCTGATGCATTAAAAGGATTTTATGATGAACAGACCTACAGCAAACAGCAGGATTACGAAAAGGTAAATTTCAAATTCAGTCTTTTATCCGATATTTTGTCATTTGCAGTTATATTGGCAATGCTTTTTTCAGGTGGTTTTGCATGGGTGGATAATCTTGTGAAAACATTTTCCGGTTATGCAATCTTACAGGCAATTTTCTTTTTCGGGATACTGGGTTTTGCTTCCGATCTGCTGAGTTTGCCGCTAGATATTTATCACACTTTTGTAATTGAGGAACGATTCGGATTTAATAAAACTACTCCAAAAACCTTTGTGATTGATAAACTGAAAGGCTGGCTTATCGCCGCTGTTGTCGGAGGATGTATTTTGTCACTGATCGTTTTTATCTACGAAAAGTCAGGTTCCTGGTTCTGGGTACTTGCATGGATCAGTATTTCAATTTTTACGTTGTTTATCAGCTACTTCTATACCACGCTACTCGTTCCTATATTTAATAAACTAAGCCCACTGCCGGAAGGCGAACTTCGGAATGCCATCCAGGATGTTGCTACCCGTGCCAATTTCAGTCTGAAAGACATTAGTATTATGGACGGCTCGAAACGCAGCACACGTGGAAATGCTTATTTCAGCGGATTTGGCCGCAAAAAAAGCATTGTTCTGTTCGATTCACTGGTTAACGAGCATAGTGTTGACGAACTCGCCGCTGTGTTGGCGCACGAAATAGGACATTACAAAAAGAAGCATGTACTCAAAGGATTGATCTCGGGAATTCTTCAGACCGGAGTTTTGCTTTTTGTTTTGTCGCTTTTGCTCAAAAGTCCGCTGCCGGCTTTATCATTGGGTGCATCTGTTCAATCTTTTCACATGTCGGTTATTGCTTTCGGGATATTGTACAGTCCGGTTTCGATGATTCTGGGCATCATTTTCAATTCCGTTTCGCGAAAGCATGAATACGAAGCCGACCGTTTTGCTGTAAGCCTTTCGAAGCCGGGCGCATTGCAGGAAGCCCTGAAACGGCTTTCCATAAAAAGCCTGAGCAACCTCACGCCCCATACTTGGTATGTTTTTATTCATTATTCGCATCCCGCTCTTTTGCAGCGTTTAGCAGCGATAGATGCTTGCGAACAATCTTGATGTTGCAGCTAAAATTGCCTGTACAAGGAAATGAAATAAAAATGAAGTATTTTTGTTGCTCAATCTAAAGGAAACAAATCAGTGATATGAAGGACAATAACCTAAAAAGCAAGATAGGCGTCCTCGGTGAGAGAGCACTGAGATTGTATTTCAAATTCAAATATTTTATTCAGACCTGGATCAGGATACCCCGCCAATCCCCTTTGTGGCTGAAAGCATTTCTGGTTGGGATATACAGCCTTGCTTTCATTCTTATACTTATTCTGTCCATTGATCTTAATCTTTTCTGGCTTTTCGGAAGTTCGCCAAAGATCGGCGAGCTTAAAGATCCAAGCATGAGTATTACTTCCGAAATTATTTCGGCTGACGGCAAACCACTTGGAACGCTTTATACAGAAAACCGCACTCCGGCAGAATTTGCGGATTTGCCCCAGAACCTTATTAATACATTGATTGCTACTGAAGATGTGAGGTTTTACAAACATCATGGCATCGATATCAAAGCAACTTTTGCAGCTATGTGGTCGGTGATGAAAGGCGACAGGCGTGGCGGAAGTACCATAACGCAGCAACTTGTCAAGAATCTGTTCAAAACACGTACTGATTACTCAACCGGCTTCTTTGGTGAAATCCCCGGAGTTTCAACGCTCATCAGTAAGTCTAAAGAATGGATTAATGCATATAAGATTGAATCGAATTATACGAAGGAAGACATCCTTATTATGTATTTCAATACCGTTGATTTTGGTAGTCATGCGTATGGGATTAATTCAGCAGCTTCCACATTTTTCAGCAAAAAGCCTTCGCAACTTACTTATAATGAATCAGCTGTATTGGTCGGGTTATTAAAAGCTCCATCAGCATACAGCCCTGTGGCTAATCCGGAACGGTCGAAAGTGCGGCGGAACCAGGTTATCAGTCAGCTCGAAAAATATGGCTATATCACAGAACATGAAAAGGATTCGTTGACAGCTCTGCCTCTGAGACTTAATTTCCAGCGTAAGAGTTTTTCGAAAGGGAATATGACTTACCTGCGCGATGCCGTGGTCCGCGACCTGCAGGAGTGGAGCAAGGAAACCGGTAATGATGTATGGACTGACGGACTCAAAATATATACCACCATTGATTCGCGCATGCAGAAATATGCCGAAGAAGCTGTGACTGAGCATATGCAAAATCTTCAGCATATATTTAACCAGGCCGGTGGTGATGCTGTTGTTCCCTGGAAAGATGAGGATGGGAAAGAAGTTCCGGGTTATTTTCTGAAAAAAGCATCCGATTTACCTCAGTATAAATCGCTCGAAAAGCGCTATGGAGAAGGCAACGACAGTATCAGGATTGTTTTGAGTGTAAGGCATAAGATGAAGGTATTTACCTATAATGGTGAAAGAGATACTACGATGTCAACTCTTGATTCATTGAAGTATTACCAGAAATTTTTCCAGACCGGATTTATGGCAATGGAGCCAAACACTGGATTTGTAAAGGCCTGGGTAGGAGGGATCAACTACAATTATTTCAAATATGATCATGTAAATCAATCGAAACGCCAGCCGGGATCACTTTTCAAAGCATTTGTATATTCAGCTGCTTTCGATCAGGGATATGGTCCTTGTGATAAATTTACGGATAAGCCGGTATCAATAAAATACACCGAGAACGGCGAGGAAAAAGAATGGAGTCCTAAAAATGTGGATCGGAGCCATTCCGGCGAAATGACGCTGAAATATGCTTTTGCCCGTTCGGTGAACTCTGTAGCTGTTCAGCTTACGCAAAAAACAGGCTGGAAAAAGGTAATTGAATATGCTCATATGATGGGTGTAGAATCGGATCTGGCCGATGTGCCTTCCATTTGCCTGGGATCGAGTGATGTTACCCTCGAAGAAATGGTGAATGCCTATTGCACTTTTGTAAACGACGGAAACCTGGTGAAACCAATACTGGTTACAAAGATTGAAGATCGGAATGGTAAGGTTATTTTTGAAGCTAAGCCTCAGCTAAAGAAAGTGCTCGACAGCGAAACTGCTTTCCTTATGGAAACGTTGCTCAGGGCTGGGCTTACTGAACCGGGTGGCACCACACAAGGTTTGTTTGAGTACGATATTTTCAGATATGGAACGGAGTTTGGCGGTAAAACAGGAACATCATCCGATTATACCGACGGCTGGTTTGTAGGTGTAACGCCAGGACTTGTGGCAGGCTGCTGGGTTGGCAACGACGACAGATCCATACATTTCAAAACATCGCACATTGGCGAAGGACTTCGCACGGCACAACCGGTTTATGGCAAGTTTATGGCTAAATTACTCAAGGATGAAAGTCTGAAGGAATACAGGCAGAAGTTCCCTAAACCTACGGTGAAAATCGACAAATCATATGACTGTCATACGGTTCTTCCTAAAGCTGATTCGCTGGCAACCGGTAATGATTCCATTCCGGCGGAGACCGAGTAAAATGACATTGCTGAAACCATAATCTTTTATAATTGTTAAATAATTCCTTAATCATTAAATCTTTCACGAATGCAAATCACTAAAAACACAGTAGTTTCCCTCAGTTATATTCTGAAACGCGACGACGCGAATGGTGAAATTATTGAAGAAACCAAAGCCGGAGATCCATTGATGTTCCTATACGGAAACGGCCAGATGCTCCCGAAATTTGAAGAACACCTCAGCACATTGTCAACAGGCGACGATTTTGAGTTTACGCTTTCCAGCCAGGATGCTTACGGCGAAATGGACCAGGATGCTATTATCGACCTCGAGAAGAGTATTTTTATGGTGGATGGTAAAACCGATGACGAAATGCTTGCTATCGGTAATGTAATCCCAATGCGCGACGACCAGGGGAATATGCTTCAGGGAATAGTTGTAAGTGTAACCGATGATCTGGTTCGTATGGATTTCAACCATCCGATGGCTGGCAATACATTGCATTTTAAAGGTAATGTAATTGAAGTGCGCGAAGCTTCTGCCGAAGAACTCAGCCACGGCCATGCACATGGGGCAGGTGGACATCATCATTGATGCATTTTGGGTCTTCACATCGCTTCTGATTGAATTAACTAGACCGTAGATCCTGAATAAATTTCCCGCTTTATTTTTAAAGGTAGTTTTATATACCTTAAAATTAAGCGGGATTTTTGTATTATGAATGTTTTTTGAAATTGTGTAATAAAATGGAAGAAAATGCTTTTGATATTAGAACAGCAACTGCATCTTCTCCTTCTTCCGCCACCCTGCATCGTACTTATTCTCAACAAAATAAATCAGAAGTTCAGCATCATATTTGTTTTCGGCAAACCAGATCGATTTCTTTGCGTCATATTTATTCTTACAGAAAAACCAAAGTCCTTTATTGCCATCAGCATCATAAGAATTGCTCACTTTGTAAACCAATAAGTCAGCGTCATATCTGTTTTCAACTACGAAAACTTTAATGTCAGCATCATACTTATTATTGCAGCTAAATACTTTCTGGGCGTACGCTGAATGCAAACTGCATAGTGAAAGAATAAATACAAGTCTGGCGAAATATAGCTTTTTCATACAATGGAATTTGAAATAAAGTTATGAAAATTTTTAAGATAAACTGGTACGGGAATCCTATAGATATTTTTTTAAAAAAGCCTAAGAACGAAGTCAAAGTTATTGCCGTTTTAACTAAAATTTCAAATAAAAGTCTTTTGTAATTTCCTGGTATTGCTGGCTGTGAACTTTTTCAGAAGAATAAATACAAATCTCATTTTTCGGAATTACATTCTGCTTTTTTCTTGAGAATAGTATTATTGCGCGGTGAGGAGCATGCGCAGGTGAACTTTTTACCCACGTTAAATGCTTTGGGAACAAATGATGTTTCGCTGCTTCAATTTTCCAGTTTTCGTAAGCATCAAACGGAATAATAAAAGCCGCTTTGCCGTTTTCTGTGAGTAGCATTGAAGTGCAATCAAGCAGTTCATCAACCGGCAGTGAGTCGTTATGACGAGCCAGATTTCGTGCTTTGTCGGGCGCTTTGAGCGAATTGGTGAAGAAAGGTGGATTACAAATAATCAGGCTGTACTTTTGCTTTGCTTTTACCGAAAATTCCTGGATGGTAGTGCTGAATATATGAATCTGATCAGGCCACGGACTAAGTTTTACATTCAATTTTGCAAGATCGGCGGCATCAGGATCTGCTTCAACAGCATCGATGGCAGTTTTTTCGTTCCTCTGAGCCATCATTAACGAAAGAATTCCTGATCCCGCGCCAATATCAAGTATCCGGGATTCCTTATCACACAACACCCATGCTCCAAGCAATACCGAATCAGTCCCAACTTTCATTGCAGCGGCACTATCGTCGATACTGAATTTCTTGAAATGAAACACTGGTTAAATGAAAAGTGAAAAGTGAAGAGTGAAAAATAGTGTTTGAAGGATTTGAAGAGTTTGAAGGGTTTGAAGGGATTGAAGAGTTCAATGCTGCGCGTTCAAGAGTTCAATGCTTCGCGTTCAAAGGTTCAATGCTTCGCGTTCAATAGTTTAGGAATTTTGATAACAATTGCATGACCATTGCATGACCATTGTATGACCATTGTATGACCATTGTATGACTACCGTATGGCCTCAATAAGCGCTAAACTTTCTCAAAAACCACAATCCTCCAACCCTGAAACTTGAAACCCTGAAACTTTTTTTATAAATACAACTCAATCAACCCTTCCGGCGCTTCGATATGAATTGTCTTGGTTTTGCGATCGATCTTTTTTACGATTTCATCAACGATAGGAATTAAAATTTCCTTTCCATTAAAGTCAATAGCGAGTAAAGCCTGCTGGGGCATTTCGAGCACTGTACGCACGGTTCCGGTTTCACCACGCACAGCATCAATTACAGTGAAACCTTCAATGTCGATGGAATACAGTTGTGTCCCTTTTTGTTTTGGCAATAGCGCCAGCGGAATATATATATCGCAACCGGCAAGCCGGGAAGCATCTTCAGTACTGTCGACATCCAGGAACTTCACCATAGCCTGGCCTTTGGGCCTGGGTTGGAGTAGTTCAATAAAAAATGGAACCAGGTTCTCATTGATTCTGAGAAATACTGATTCCAGTTTTTTTATCTGCGAAAGGATTTCAGGATCTGCCTGAAATACAACTTCGCCTTTTGAGCCGAAAGTCCTGACGATCTTTCCCAATTGGAAAAGTTCATCTTGTTTCATACTATTATTATTATGCTTTTTCTTCGGTTGCAGGTGCCTCAGGAGCGGCTTCTTCAGCAACAACCTCAGGAGCAACTTCGGCAACAACCTCAGGAGCAACTTCGGCAACAACCTCAGGAGCAACTTCGGCAACAACCTCAGGAGCAACTTCAGCAACTACCTCAGGAGCAACTTCTGCAACTACTTCAGGAGCAACTTCGGCAACAGCTTCAGGAGTAACCTCAGCTACTTCTTCTGCAACTTCAGCAACTTCTTCTTCTTCAACTTCAGCAACACCGGCAGCTTTCTTTGCTTCGGCAGCTAATTTCTTAGCTAATGCATCGGCTTTAGCCTGGTTTACTTTAACTTCGGCTTCGAGGCGTTTTTTGTCTTCAGTTTTTGCTTTCTGACCAATGTCTTTCTTTGCGCTTTCAATTTTACCGGTTTTAACGGTCTTCCATTCTTCAAATTTAGCCTGAGCCTGCTCTTCGGTCATAGCGCCTTTGGTAACACCTTTCAGAAGGTGATGCATGTATGCTACGCCAGTGTACCTGAGTATTGCCTCAACCGTTTCGGTTGGTTGAGCACCGGTTTTTACCCAATAAAGGGCGCGGTCAAAATCAAGCTGGATGTCGGCTGGGCGGGTAATCGGGTTGTAAATACCAATTTTTTCAATAAAACGTCCGTCACGTGGTGCACGACCATCAGCAATCACGATATGAAAATAGGCCTGGCCTTTTTTCCCAAATCGCTGTAATCTCATCTTTGTTGCCATTTGATTTGTTTTTGTTAATTGATTAATTATAAAACCTTGTTTGATAAATAGTTACAATTATCTGTAGATTTTTATTTTGAAGGGTGCAAATGTATGATGTAATTTTTGATTTTCAAAGCATTACGGTTTAGTTTTATGAAATATTTTACTTCGTTTAACGAACCGATAATTTGAGTTTGTTTTTTCATAATTGTGACATCTTAAACTTTAGCGAATTATATCCCGAAAACATTTTGTAACTATGCAAAAAAATATTCTTTTGTGATGTTTGGGTTAATCCGAAAATCAAAACTATAATTCCCCAACTATGAAAAAAGCACTTTTGGTAATCGTTGTTCAAATCATCTTTTGCCATTTTAGCATCGCCCAGCCGAAATCAATTGTCCGCATTGGCGGCCATGTTGATCCATATAATTATAAAATAGAGAAATCAAGCGTGTTTTCAGGAGCAGCTGTTGCAAGTGCTCATCCGTTGGCCAGTGCCATAGGTGCAGAAATCATGAAGCAAGGCGGAAATGCGTTTGACGCTGCTGTTGCGGTGCAACTTGCGTTGGCTGTTGTTTATTCCAATGCGGGCAATATTGGTGGAGGTGGATTCCTTGTAGCGAAACCCGTAGGCGGCACTGCGTTCACCATTGATTATCGTGAAACAGCTCCTGCAGCTGCAAGCCGCGATATGTATCTGGATAAAAAGGGCAATGCCTTGTCGGATCTTTCACTTTATGGTCACAAATCAAGCGGAGTTCCGGGCACTGTTGCCGGATTATTTGCTACAATGAAGTATGCCGTACTTCAGTTCGATAAATTGATACAGCCGGCAATTGATCTGGCTGAGTTTGGATATGTGATAACTGAAAGAGAAGCTGAAAATTTGAATGATACAAGAGAATCATTTATAGCAAACAGTACTTCGCCTACAGTATTGGTTAAACGCAATGCATGGAAAGCAAATGATACGTTAGTTCAGAAAGAGCTGGCTCTAACGTTGAAACGCATTCAGCAATCTGGTGCAAAAGGTTTTTACGAAGGCAAAACGGCCGATCTAATCGTTTCGGAAATGCAGAAACGTAATGGTCTTATTTCAAAAGCTGACCTTAAGAATTATAATGCTAAAATGAGACCTGCACTGGAATTCAGGTATAAAGATTACACGGTCGTTAGTATGGCGCCACCGAGTAGCGGAGGAATAATTTTATGCCAGATAATGAAAATGGTTGAAAATAAACCATTAGCCGCCTACGGTTTCGAAACGGCAAAAAGCGTTCAGTTAATGGTTGAAGCCGAACGAAGAGCATTTGCCGACCGGTCAGTTTATATGGGAGACCCTGATTTTTGGAAAGTGCCTGTTAAAACACTGACAAGCAATAATTATATCAGAAATCGGATGGGTGATTACGATTCAACCCGAGCCACACCCAGCACTGCTATTAATGCCGGTATTATTAAAGAAAGCGAGGAAACAACGCATATCAGCATAATTGATAAACAAGGCAACATAGTAAGCATAACTACCACCTTAAATAATAATTATGGAAGCAGAACCGTAGTTGGAGGCGCTGGCTTTTTACTGAACGACGAAATGGACGATTTTAGTATTAAACCTGGTGTGCCTAATATGTATGGCGCTGTAGGTGGTGAAGCAAACGCTATTGAGCCGGGAAAAAGGATGCTGAGTTCAATGACGCCTACTCTTGTTCTGGATAAGAATAATAACCCACTCATTGTTCTCGGAACACCCGGAGGAACTACGATTCCCACTTCTGTTTTTCAAGTGCTCATCAATATGCTGGAATTCGGGATGGATGCAAAAGATGCAATTAGTAAGCCTAAATTTCATCATCAATGGTTACCCGATGAAATAATGGTTGAAAAGGAATTCGATCATAAGGTGTCAGCGCAATTACGGACAATGGGCTATACTGTTTCCGAACGTGGACCAATTGGTCGAATGGAAGTTATACGGATTTTGCCGGATGGCAGGCGCGAGGTAGCTGCTGACCCACATGGCGATGATAGTGTGAGTGGGTTTTAGGAACCTGGCTGCGCAGTTTAATGCAAAATATATAAGGTTCTTAATCTTAAATCTTTGATTTTGCATATAAACATTTACAATTTTTTATTGTTGTCATATAAAAAGATTACAAAGCGCTGAAATCCTTGATTCTATTGCATCCCATACAGGACTTCTAACGATGGGCTTACTTCTAATTCTACTAAAAGCTTTTTGCTTGTGCAAATAATCTAACGAGACTGCCCCGTAGGGGCAATATATTGGTAGAAAATAAGATATAAAATTTAATCAAGTCCCGTAGGGACGAAATAATTTTTAGCCAGACAATAGTGACAATTTTTCTTTAAACGTGTGCAGCTCATCTGTCATTTTCTAAAAAGAATGATTTATTACAGATCGTGATTTTGATTTTTGCCAAATTGCTGGTATTTAGCACATCCATTTATCCTGACTTTGATTTACTATAATTTATGAACACTTGATAAACGGGAATATTAAAACAGGTACCTTAGCGGATTCCATATGGATATGGTAAAAATCTGATAATCAAGTATTACATGCCCCAATTTAGTCATCTTCACGTTCACTCTCAATATTCATTACTCGATGGCGCTGCCGAAATACCGGCAATGTTTGCCAAGGCGGTTGCCGATAAAATGCCTGGTATTGCTCTGACTGACCACGGAAATATGTTTGGAGCTTTCCAGTTTATTGCCGAAGCCGAAAAAATCAACAGTAAACATGCCACGCCAATTATAAAGCCTATTCTTGGTTGTGAGTTTTACCTGGTCGAGGACCGCCATAAAAGAAAATTCACCGGAGGCGAAAAAGATGTCCGTTATCATCAGCTTTTACTGGCTAAAAATGCACAAGGATACAGAAACCTTGTAAAACTTGCTTCTCTGGGATTTATCCAGGGAATGTATGGCAAATATCCTCGTATCGATAAGGAATTATTGCTTCAATACCATGAAGGACTAATTGCAACAACCTGCTGTCTGGGCGCCGAAGTGCCACGTACTATTCTGAACAAAGGTGAAGCCGAAGGTGAAAAATTATTCAAATGGTGGCTCGATATTTTTGGTGATGATTATTATGTTGAAATCCAGCGCCACGATATACCTGAACAGAACCAGGTAAATATTGTATTGCAGCGTTTTGCGGCAAAGTATAATGTTAAAATGATTGCCAGCAACGATTCGCATTATGTTGAACAAGAGGATTTTAATGCACACGATATTCTGCTTTGTGTAAATACCGGCGAGAAACAAAGTACACCTACTTTTCGTGAATATGGCGACGGTGACGCACTGGTAAAAGGCCGGCGCTTTTCATTTTATAACGATCAATTCTTTTTTAAGTCAACGGAGCAGATGAGTCGGCTCTTTGCTGATATTCCCCAGGCAATTGACAACACCAACGAAATCGTTGATAAAGTTGAAATTATCCAGCTTAAGCGCGATATTTTATTGCCTAATTTCCCGGTGCCTCCACAATTTGTCACACATACTTCCTCTCTTTTTGTCGATCGGAAAGATATAAACGGTAAGAAGGAAATAACTCCCGATGTGCGTAACCAATGGGAATTCCTGAAACATCTTACGTATATTGGCGCCAAAGTAAGGTATGGCGAAATTACGCCCCAGTTGCGCGAACGCATTGATTTTGAGCTGCAGACCATTCATGATATGGGTTTTGCCGGTTACTTCCTTATCGTAAGCGATTTTATAAAAGCTGGTCGCGATATGGGGGTTTATATCGGTGCCGGTCGTGGGTCGGCAGCCGGAAGTGTGGTGGCATATTGCACGGCTATCACCAACATCGATCCGATGAAGTACAACCTGCTGTTCGAGCGTTTCCTCAATCCGGAACGTATAAGCATGCCTGATATTGATACGGATTTCGACGATCAGGGCCGACAGAAGGTGATTGACTATGTGGTTCAGAAATACGGTCAGAACCAGGTTGCCCAGATTGTAACTTACGGCACCATGGCTGCAAAAAGCAGTATTAAAGATGTGGCCCGTGTGCTCGATCTCGATCTGAGTATCAGTAATTACCTTACGAAGTTGGTTCCGGACAAACCAGGCATCAAACTTAAAAGAGTACTTACCGCCCCGCTTACAAAAAAAGATGGCGCCAAATCTCTCGAAGAAAAAGAAGACCTTCGTTCAGAAGATGTTGATAATGTAAAGAAAATCAGAGAGATATATAATTTTGCAGGTACGGATACTTCGATACTCCTTCAAAAGAAAGTACTTCAGCTGGCTTCGAAACTCGAAGGATCAGTACGTGGTACAGGAATTCACGCAGCAGGCATTATTATCGCGCCAACCGATCTTACTGAATTAATTCCTGTTTGCGTTGCCAAAGATTCGCCTTTGTGGGTCACGCAATTTGAAGGAAATGTTATAGAATCGGCTGGTGTAATAAAAATGGACTTTTTGGGTCTGAAAAACCTTACCATTCTGAAAGATGCCTTGCAGATGATCAAGGAAAATCATGGCATTGAAATAGACCTGGATACCATTCCGCTCGATGATGCCGAAACGTTCGGACTTTACCAGCGCGGAGATACCGATGGTACTTTTCAATTTGAAAGTATTGGTATGAAACAGCATCTGCGCAATCTGAAACCCGATAAATTCGAGGATCTCATTGCCATGAATGCGCTTTTCCGTCCGGGCCCAATCAAATACATTCCCAACTATATTGCCCGTAAACACGGTCGCGAAACGGTTACTTACGATCTTCCGGTGATGGAGGAAATCCTTCACGAAACCTATGGCATTACAGTTTACCAGGAACAGGTAATGCTGCTTTCGCAGAAACTGGCCGGCTTCAGCAAAGGCAAAGCCGATGAACTGCGTAAAGTAATGGGTAAAAAAATCAGGGAGAAACTGGATAAAATGAAACCCGAGTTTATCAAAGGCGGAACCGAAAACGGCCATCCGGAAGATAAACTTAACAAGATATGGACTGACTGGGAAGATTTTGCTTCCTATGCTTTCAATAAATCACACAGTACCTGCTACGCTTATATTGCTTATCAAACGGCCTATCTAAAGGTTCATTACCCGGCTGAATATATGTCGGCACTACTTACAACCAACCTCGGAGCTGTCGATAATCTCACGGCATATTTAGATGAGTGCCGCCGAATGGGTTTGCATGTCCTGGGTCCTGATGTAAATGAGTCGGGGCTCAATTTTTCAGTGAATAAAAACAGGGAGATCCGCTTCGGATTAAAAGCATTGAAAGGTATGGGTGACGCTGCTGCTGATTCGCTATTGGCAGAACGTACTGAAAATGGACCTTACACCAGTATTTTTGATTTTATAAAACGTGTAAATCTTCGTACCGTCAATAAAAGTTCGATGGAAGCGCTGGCTCAGGGTGGCGCTTTCGATAGTTTCGAAGGAATGCACAGAGCACAGTTTTTTGCAAAGGAATCGAATGAAGACACCACTTTTCTTGAAAAACTGATTCGCTTTGGAGGAAGTTTTCAGGCAATGCAGCAATCATCACAGCAATCATTATTCGGTGATCTGGGACCGGTAGAAATCCCCGATCTTAAACTCCCGGACTGCCAGCCCTGGTCGAACATCGAAAAACTGAAACGCGAGAAAAATATCGCGAGCTTCTTTATTTCCGGACATCCGCTTGATGAATATCGTTTTGATATCGACACATTCTGCAACACATCGATTAAGAAATTAAAAGCAAATTTGGCGCTTGCAGCTTCACATGATGTATTTATTGCAGGTATTGTTTCCAAAGTAAGGCACGAGATCGCAAAAAACGGCAATCCATACGGCCGTTTTACACTCGAAGATTTCGATGAAGCCATCGAGCTGGCACTTTTTAAAGAAGATTATCTTAAATTCAAACATTTGCTGTCTGATGATGCAATCGTATTTGTGAAAATACGCACAGCGCCACGCTACGGAACTACCGACCAGTTTGAACCACGAATACAGCGAATATCGCTACTTAGTGATGTAATGGATGAGCAGTCAAAAGGACTTATACTTCAGGTTCCGATAGACAATCTTAACGAGCCGCTTACCAATCACATAATTGATGTGCTAAAAAGGAACAAAGGGAATACCAAGGTTCGTGTCGAATTCTTTGATTTTGTAAATAATTACAGGGTCGAAACAGTTTCGTCACAGCATAAAGTTTTATGCAGCAGCGCCATCAGGCAACTAAGGCTTATGCCGGGGATTAATATCAAAGTTAAAACCTGAAAATAATCATTTCAGGTTACGGAAATTACTCATTTAAATTGCCTAATTTTGCACATACAATAACCATCCTCATTGAACAAAAATCAATAAAATTCAGTTCTATTAAGCTGGCTATTGAAGTGAAACATCACACAACCTTTAACCATTTTCTATTAACTAATAACAATCAAAACACATGGCACTTAATTTCACAGATGCAAATTTCGCAGAACTGGCTGAAAAATCAGATAAACCCGTACTCATCGACTTGTGGGCTGAATGGTGTGGCCCCTGCCGAATGGTTGGACCCATTGTTGAAGAACTTTCAAAAGAATACGAAGGCAAGGTAGTTATCGGAAAACTTGATGTTGACAGCAACCCGCTTACAACCGCAAAATTCAGTGTCCGCAATATTCCTACTATTCTTTTTATGAAGAATGGCGAAATCGTTGACAAACAGGTTGGCGCTGTTCCAAAAAGCGTTTTAGTTGGCAAGCTGGAAAAACTATTAGGATAAGGATTCAGGGTTTAGGAATGGGGAATCCTTGAACATGATGCTTCGGCTACGCTCAGCATGACAAAACATGAAACTCCATCCTGGATAGGACAATTGTGAATTCCCTAACCCCCAAACCCTAAATCCCAACACCTTTCTCATGCAGATTGACCAAACCCGCATTCCGCAATATGCCAACTTAGAGTTTTTGGCGCGAACTGTTGTCGAAGGGTTTATTGTAGGTCTGCATAAAAGCCCCTTCCATGGTTTTTCGGTGGAGTTTTCGGAACACAGGCTATACAATCCTGGCGAGCCAACGCGTCATATCGATTGGAAACTCTATGGCCGTACTGATCGTATGTATGTAAAACGGTACGAGGAAGAAACCAATCTCCGCTGCCAGATTGTTATCGATAACTCGTCGTCCATGTTCTTCCCGGTGCGCGAAGTTCCGGATATTGACCATCCAAATAAAATTACTTTTTCTGTTTATGCTGCTGCCTGCATTATGCAGTTGTTGCGGCGTCAGCGCGATGCACTCGGCCTTAGCCTTTTCAGCGAAAAGGTAAATCTCCATACACAGGCTAAATCGAATTCGGTTCATCATAAATTTCTGCTTGGAAAGCTGGAAGAACTGCTCACTCCCATTTCACATGAAGAACGCCGTACCTCACAGGTTACTGATTCACTTCATTTTATAGCTGAGAATATACATAGGCGTTCTCTTGTAGTGCTTTTCAGCGATATGTTCGATGCTGGATCAGATGATACCGCACTTTTCGATGCTTTACAACATTTGCGCTATAATAAGCACGAAGTCATTCTGTTTCATGTGGTTGATAAATCGAAGGAACTTGATTTTGATTATGAAAACCGTCCATATCGCTTTGTGGATATGGAAACCGGCGACGAAATAAAACTGCAACCCGCCGAAGTGCGTAAATCCTATGCTGATGCGATAGCCGGTTTTCACCAGGAATTGAAACTGAAATGCGCACAATATAAAATTGATTTCATCGAAGCCGATATCAACAAGGGATTTGAACAGGTGCTTTTACCTTATTTATTGAAAAGGGAAAGACTGATGTGACAGGATCTATATAATTTTCTAATTCAAAACGTTCTGAATTTTAATTATCTGTAATTCAATTATTTGATTCCTAAAATATATCTTTTATTTCTTTATTCATAGTTTTCGTGAATTCTTAATAAGCCACGACGCCTTTAGTTCTACACTCTAATTCTGCACTTGAAAAAGGTAAGAATGATATGCATTTTGAATATTTCTTGTAAACTTACTTGTTAGTAAGTATATTTGCCTCGTTTTTAGAGTTGTAATATGTCGATTACACGTGAAAAAATTATCGAATTAGGCGAAAATCTTATTCGTACCAAGGGGTATAATGCATTCAGCTATCAGGATATTTCGTCGGAGCTGGGTATAAAAAATGCTGCTATACATTATTATTTTCCGGCAAAGGAGAATCTGGGAACCAGTATTGTTAAAACAAATATCCAGAGATTTGAGGAAATGACGGACAACATGAATAGCCGGGGATTCGACGAATGGCATCAGCTTGAGACGTTTATCAAAATCTATACAAAAAGCTACAGAGAACAGAAACGATGTATTGTTGGTTCTTTAGGTCCGGATATTAACTCGCTGAGTGAAAATACTGTGGCTGAGTTGAAAAAAATATCGGATCTCATTCTCAAATGGCTGACTAATACTCTAAATTCGGGCAGGGAAAAGGGTTTGTTTTCCTTTTCTGAAGAGCCACAAATTAAGGCTTTATTGATACTTTCGAGTCTTATTGCCAGTCTGCAATTAGTCAGGTTAATTGACAAAATAGAGTATAAAAGTTTTAGCCAGGCAATTATTGATGGCCTGAAACCATAACAGTTTACCTGATAAAATATTACTTGTTGATTTTCTTTTACTAAACGAACCTGATTTTTCAATACGATAATATATGAAACGAGCCGTTATAACAGGAATTGGAGCTGTAACACCCATTGGTAATAATGTTGCTGATTTCTGGCAAAGTCTGGTGGATGGGAAGAGTGGAGCTGCCGGAATTACACGATTCGATCCTGTAAATCATAAAACCAAGTTTGCATGCGAGGTAAAAGACTTCGATCCTTTGCTTTATATGGAGAAGCAGGATGCTAAAAAAATGGATAACTATGCGCAGTTTGCAATGGCTGCTGCGGATGAATGCATTAAGGATTCAGGACTGAACCTTGATCAAACTGACCGTAACAGGGTTGGAGTGATCATAGCATCGGGTAACGGAGGAATGCAGACCTATGAAGATGAGGCATATAATTATTTGCAAAACTTGAAGATTCCTCGCTTCAGCCCGTTTTTTATTTCAAAAATGATACCGAATATCGCCGCCGGACAAATTTCCATCCGTTATGGATTTCATGGCGTGAGTTACTCCATAGCTTCTGCCTGTGCCTCGTCGAATAATGCGATTGCAAATGCACTGGACCTGATACGCCTGGGCCGGGTGGATATTATTGTTGCAGGTGGCGCCGAAGCGCCTATTACGGAAGCTTCGTTGGGCGGATTTAATGCGATAAAAGCTTTATCGACACTAAATGAATCACCTCAGACTGCATCGCGACCGTTCGATGCAAACCGTGATGGATTTGTTGCCGGCGAAGGCGCAGGAGTTATTATGATCGAAGAACTTGAACATGCATTGAACAGAGGTGCAAAGATTTACTGCGAGTTAGCTGGTTACGGGGCTGCGTCAGATGCCTATCATGTGGTAGCCACACATCCGGATGGCCTTGGCGCCGTACTTGCTATGGAAGCTGCTATTGCTGATGCAGGAGTAGCGAAGTCAGAAGTTTCATACATCAATGCTCATGCAACGTCTACACCCATTGGCGACATAAGCGAATGCAGAGCGCTTGAAACAGTTTTCGACGGATTAATCAGTTCGGTTTCTATATCAGCT
Organism: Bacteroidales bacterium; assembly: GCA_038237165.1. Classification (GTDB taxonomy): domain Bacteria; phylum Bacteroidota; class Bacteroidia; order Bacteroidales; family UBA4417; genus UBA4417. The sequence goes on from JBBRYZ010000053.1 coordinate 22,046, forward strand.
TCCAAATCTATGATCGGTCATATGCTGGGAGCTGCCGGGGCAATCGAAGCAATTGCCTGTATCAAATCCATTGAAAATAATTTGGTTCATCCTACAATTAACCTTGATAATATTGATCCCCAGATAAACCCGGCATTTGATTTTACACCTCTCGTTGCCCGAAAAAGAGAGGTTAACGTGGTACTAAATAACACTTTTGGATTTGGCGGGCACGCGGTGACAACGATTTTTAGAAAATATTTTAAATAGGTAATCAGTAATTTCACCTTCTATATGTTTTGTTATCATCCCGATTAGCACTCTAAATGTTAAAGGGAAGAATTTGTTAATAGCCATTTGAAATAAATGACGCGAACTCTGATTTTCCGGTTCGGCTATCGACTATTTCGAGTTTCGGAATTCCAGCTAAAGTTCCCATCGAAATGCCACATCTCAGGTAGTAAACATTTCCAAATTTAAAATCTACGGTAACTTGCGATCTGACTTCCGTTTGAGCCCAGATAGTTTGAATACCTTCCTTTTTAATCTGGATAGTTTTTGAGAAATTGCTGCTAATCTTGCAAATTGTGGAATCATCCATGATTAAAAAATAATTTTTTATAAAACCTGATCCACCATAACGGTAAATATTTAATATTGCATAATCAATACCTGGCACAGTTTCTTCAACCTGTTTCAATTCTGTCTCATCAATTTCTGAAATACGAAAAATATCAACTGTCATCCTGTGATTCGGACTTACAAAGGCGGCAGGTAGTATATGTTCAACTATTTTAATTGCATTACCTCCAGATTTTCGTGCTTCAATTTTAGCTTCGCGGATAACAATTTCATAGTTGTCAGAAGATTTAAATCCTTTTTTACCGGTTTTTATCTCTTTAATAAATTCAGCATTTAAAGGCATTTTTTCGTGTTCACCATAAATGACAATTCCTTTTATGGCATTTAATGGATGATGCTCAGTTTTAGAGTTCTTTTGAACGCTCTGCGCGAATGAATATGATACTGAAATTAAAAGAAAAGCAGTAAGAATTGATAAAAATCGTATCATATGGATTGAAATTTAATGTTCATGAATAATACTGAAACCTGAGATGTAAATGTATTGGTTTTGAAAGGATTCGTAATTATAACTCAATGAAATAAGTCAACAGCTTAAAGGAATCCTATTCGATTAACAAATATATGTACAATTTTTAAACAAGGAAATAAGGAGATATATAATTGTCCGTGAAAAAAAGTTGATAATCCAACAAAGATTTTTTACCAGTCAGGCTTTTCCACTCTGTTCATTGCCCAAATTATTCTGGATTTTGTTCTTGCAATATAGCCGGTTGGTCTGTCGGGCCGCCAGCGGCGCGGATTTGGCAAAACCGCAGCTATGGAAGCCGCTTCGTCACGGGTAAGGTTTTTTGCTGATTTATGAAAATATTCCTGCGATGCTGCTTCGGCGCCATATATGCCATCTCCCATTTCTATGATGTTCAAATAAACTTCCATGATCCGCCTTTTGCCCCAGCCTAATTCGATCAGGCCGGTAAAATAAAGTTCCAATCCTTTACGGAGGTATGTGCGGGCAGGCCACAGGAATGCGTTTTTTGCAGTCTGCTGGCTTATCGTGCTGGCTCCACGCATCTTCTTTCCCTTTGCATTCAGTTTCTGCGCTTTTTCAATGGCTTTAAAATCAACACCATAGTGCGATTCGAAATTATTGTCTTCGGATGCTATCACGGCCAGCACCAGATTTGGCGAAATATCTGACAGTTTCACCCAGTCTTTGCTAATGGAAGGTGTTTTACCGTCAGCAATATTTTCAACAACGCGAATCAGCATTAAAGGAGTTGCCGGCGGGTTTACAAAGCGGAAAAGCAGCGTGAAAAAGATACTACTTCCGAAAAAGAAAATCAAACCAAAGCGGGCAATTCTATATATATGCTTTTTAACTCTCTGAAATCGTGTAGGTTCGCCTGTCTGGCTCATTATCAATGCAATTTGAAAAACAATTTTATTCTTTTGGTGCAAATGTATTAATTTTTTGATATGTTTGCCATGCCTATCGGTGAAACACTTACTAATGCTAATCGGCTGATATTGAGCAATAAGAGTTTAATATATTGAAAATAAAAATGTAAAATTATCTCATGAGCAACTTTATAGGAATACGTCACGAAGATAAGTATGTGATGGAACGCAGGGCTCCGCTTACCCCGAAACATGTGGAGCGGCTGATAAGGAACAAGAAACTTGACTTCGTAGTTCAGACTTCCGAAAAAAGAGTGTTCACAGATGAGGAATATATCAAAGCCGGCGCTAAAATTGCCAAAGATCTCAAAAAGTGCAGTGTTATTTTCGGCGTTAAGGAAATGCCCGAAAGCTTTTTTGAAGCAGAAAAAACCTATGTTTTCTTTTCCCACGTTATAAAAGGACAGCCTTACAATATGCCTATGCTCCGCAAAATGATGGAGCTCAAATGTAACCTTATTGATTACGAACGTGTTATTGATGAGCAAGGAAAACGACTGATCTTCTTCGGACGCTATGCCGGTCTTTCAGGAATGATAAACTCCTTGTGGTCGCTGGGATTGAGGCTCAAGGAAGCTGGTTATAATACACCGTTTTCGCGTATTAAACAGGCGCATCACTACAGTTCACTGGCTGAAGTTAAAGAGGTAATTTCCTCAGTAGGGCAGGAGATAGCTGAAAAAGGTATGCCCGAAGAATTACGGCCGTTTACTGTTGCATTTACCGGTTACGGTAATGTTTCGCAGGGAGCGCAGGAAATACTCGGGTTGCTGCCGGTAAAAGAAATTTCGCCTGAGAAATTACTTGCATTGAAACGCCGCAGTAAGCTTCCCGGTAACTTGATTTATAAAATTATTTTCAAAGAGGAGCATCTGGTTGAACCTATTGATAAGGATGAAGAATTCGACCTTCACGAATATTATTCATCACCTGAAAAATTTAGAAGTACTTTCGAAAAATACATCCCGCATATTGATGTTCTGATCAATTGCATTTATTGGGATTCGAGCTACCCAAGGCTTGTAACCAAGGATTACCTGAAGAAACTGTTTGCTGCCGGCACTCCGAAACTCAAAGTGATTGGCGATATTTCGTGCGACGTGAACGGCTCCATTGAATGTACCGAAAAAGGCACCGAAATAGAAGATCCTATTTTCGTATATCATCCCGAAACTGGTGCTCATACCATGGGTCATAAAGGGAATGGTGTTCTTGTAATGGCTGTTGATATACTTCCAAGCGAGCTTCCCCGTGATTCGTCAGCTGGTTTTGCCGATGTGCTGGTAAATTATGTAAAAGCCATTGCCGACTGCGATTTCAACGAGGAATTTGAATCGCTTGATCTGCCACGGGCCATAAAAAGCGCACTTATACTTCACCGGGGCGAGCTTACGCATTCGTTTCAGTACCTGGAGAGTAAAGTGAATAGTTAATGGAAAATAGTTAATGGGTTTTAAGTAGTTAAAAGTTAAAAGAAAATG
>JBBRYZ010000054.1:0-25489 GCA_038237165.1 Bacteroidales bacterium
CAGGTATCCATGGAATACAAAATTCTGCCCGTTAAGTCCTGAAGCCATTAAAGCAAGCATAATGGACGATGGCCCCGTTAGTGGAATCACCCTTATGCCTTTTCTGTGGGCAAGTCTCACCACTATATTTCCCGGATCAGCAATGCAAGGTAAGCCCGCTTCACTCAGCAAACCAATATTTTCCCCGGCAGTTGCTTTTTCGAGCATAGTTATAACCTCATTATTAGGGGTATGCTCATTCAACAGGTAAAAATTTACGGATTCAAAATCCTTGATATAACCGGCTTTACGCAAAAAACGCCTGGCCGTGCGAAGCTCCTCAACAATAAATGTATTTATTTGCTGAAGGATTTGAAGATTGAATAAAGGCATTCCGGCTTCGAAACCCGTGTCGCCCAATGGAGTAGGAATGAGATAGAGATTGCCTTTGTTCATTTAAATTTGTGGTGAAGAATGGTTTTAAAAATTATTTTGGATCAATAATCAATTGTTTATGATTTTTTTGATGTAGAGACGCGATGCCTCGCGTCTCTTTTATCAAAGAAAAATCAAATTGGAAGCGATGCCTCGCGTCTCCGCGATGTAACATGAAACAATGGCAGAAAGAGACGCGAGGCATCGCGTCTCTACAAACATCTGGATCTTTACAACCACGGCAAATGCATCAAATCCACATTTCCACCCGAAAGAATGATTCCTATTTTTTGTCCTTCAAAACGGTGCTTGTGTTTGATCACCATCGCCAAAGCTACAGCCGAAGAAGGTTCGATAATGATTTTCATCCGTTCCCAAATAAATTTCATGGCTTCGATAGTTGCCTGGTCATTTACGGTTAACACATCGCTCACCAGTCGGCGGATGATCGGGAAAGTTAAACTTCCGAGTGAAGTTCTCAGTCCATCGGCAATGGTATCGGGATTTACAGAAGGGATCAGTTTTTTCTGGTAAAAAGATTGGTACGCATCATCAGCACCAGAAGGCTCGGCTGCTATCACTTTTGTTGCCGGTGAGAAATAATGCAATGCCAGCGCTGTTCCACTTAATAATCCACCGCCGCCAACCGGAGCTATAATTATGTCCAGTTCCGGCTGGTCCTGAATTAGCTCGAGTGCCGCTGTAGCCTGCCCGGCAATGATTGCATAATTGTTGTAGGGATGTACCTCGAATGCATTTGTTTCATTTAAAACTTCATTTAGTTTTTCTTCGCGGGCTTCGAGGGTTGGCTTGCAGAAGGTGATTATCCCACCATATGTTTTAACTGCAGCAATTTTAACTTTGGATGAATTTTCGGGCATCACGATGTAAGCAGGGATATGTTTTAGCTGAGCAGCTCTTGCCAATGCCGCCGCATGGTTCCCTGACGAATGGGTTGCCACACCTTGTTTCAGATCATACGGGTCGATGCTGAAAACGGCATTGGTAGCTCCGCGTGATTTAAAGGCGCCGGCTTTCTGAAAGTTTTCGCATTTAAAAAAAATCGTTGCTCCTGTCAGTTGATCAACAGCGCTGCAGGTAAGTACAGGTGTGCGATGCAAATATGGTTGTATGCGCAGTGCAGCTTTTAAAATATCTTCTCTTACAGGTTCGTTTGTATCCATCTTATTTTCCTCCGTTCTTTAATTCAATGGCAATCAGTTCAGTAGCTTCATCAAGTAGTTGATAGGTAGTTTCAAAGCCATCATTGCCGCCGTAATAGGGATCCGGCACAGGTTTGTTGCTACCAGGATGTAATATGTTTAGAATATAATCAACTTTCAACATCTGCTCCTGGTTTTGGGCAACCGATTTTATATCCCTGTAATTTCCGCTGTCCATCACGTAAATGCGGTCGAAAACATCAAAATCTGATTTTCGGAATAACCTTGATTGCTGTTCTGAAATATCAATGCCATGTTGTTTCATAACCCTGATTGCCCTTGAATCGGGTCCATCACCCGAATGGAATGCTTCGAACCCGGCTGAGTCAGCTTCAGCTGACAGATTGTATTTTTCAATTTTGGCACGCATCAAACCTTCCGCCATAGGTGAGCGGCAGATATTTCCCAGGCATACCATTAATATTTTCATACGCAGAAAAACCGGTGTCTCTAATTGAATTGTATTGTAAGCGACTTATTGCAAAAATAAACTTATCTTTTCAATAAATTCATTTTGCCGGAAGGTTTGTTGGTAATTCAGATGATATGTTAATACTTTTTATATGAATAATTTTATTTTTCTGAAAAGAAATATATATTTGCCCGTAAATTTTTAAAATAATAATTATGATATACATTAGACAATCAAAAAAACCAAATTCTCATCAGGAAATCTTCAGTTTTTCTTTCATTCTGACCCTTATTTTCCTGGCAGTTACAAACTCCTTCGCTCAAAAGAACCTTAAGCCTGGCTTTATTGTAAGTAATGCAAACGATACTCTTCAAGGCTTTATCAATTACCGCAACTGGGAGAAAAACCCGGATAAAATTGAATTTTATCAAAATCAGGAAAGTATGGCAAAAGAATACTCTCCGGTTGAAATAAAAGGTTTTACAGTTTCCGGTGAAACATATAAGAGCGCAATAATAAAAATGGATGACAGCCCATACAGAATTGAAGATTTAAAGGAAGGCATAAAATATAATTATGTAACGGATACCGTTTTTCTTTTGAATCTGGTGAATGGTGAAAAAAGCCTTTATTCGTTTATGGATTTGAGAGGCAAAGAACATTTTTATATTCCAAATTCTACAGGATTTGAATTGTTGCTTTATAAACAATACTTGAGAAGGGATGAGGCTACCGGTGATTTAAAGGCTGCCAAAATTGTTACTTATATTGGACAAGTTAATCTCTATCTTCAAGGTTGCAAGAGCATCAGTACCAAACTTAAACTGGTAAAATATGAAAGAAAAAGTCTCATAAATCTTTTTATATATTATTACGAATGCTCGGATACGAAAATGATTTCGCAAAACAAAGCCGTAAGCAAACCTTATGAATTTGGGGTTTTGGCGGGAGTTTCATTTGCCAAATTAAAATACCTGAGTGGAATGGATTACATGACAAAAGCTGATTTCCCTGTATCAACGAATTTTTCGGCCGGCATATTCTATAATATTTTGTTCCCTCGCAATTTTGGAAGACTTTCCATTAGCAACGAATTATTTTACTACTCATTTAAGTCAACCAGTCCGTATGTTAATGGAACTGCATCTGTAACAACAAGTATAGGATTGAATTATGTGATGATGCACAATATGGTTCAATATAAATTTCCTGCTGGCAAAGCAGCCTATTTTATTAAAGGCGGTGCTTCATTTGGTTATGGATTTAACGAAACCAACTATCAGAAATTTGATGAAACAGTTTCACAAAGGGCTTCCGAAGGGAAAACTTTCAAAGAATTGAATAAAGCATATCTGGGAATTACTGCGGGAGGTGGTTTCAAAATCCAAAAATATACAGTTCAGATCAGATACATGCTCGGTTTAAACAAATCAGATTTCACAGATTCAATGACAGCCGTCAACTCACGAACGAATGCCGGATTCCTGTTTCTGGGATATGAGTTCTAGAAATATCCGGCTATCAGGTACGGATAACCTGATAAATATCACCATAAAATACATATAATAAAAAAAGGAAGCTGTGCCATCACAACTTCCTTTTTTTATGGATTTCAATTGCTTACAGCAAAAGGGTTAAAACTTGATCCGCTTTTCAATTTCTTCCACATAGGTGCGGAACTGCTTGTCAGTTTCAATCAGGTTATTTACGGTGCGGCAGGCGTGAAGTACTGTTGCATGGTCTTTGTTGCCACAATGCAGCCCGATGGTTGCCAGCGAAGCCTTGGTGTGTTTCTTCGAATAATACATGGCCAGTTGGCGTGCCTGTACAATATCGCGTTTGCGGGTTTTCGAGTTGATAGCATCTACAGGAATATCAAAATAATCGCAGACAATTTTCTGGATAAAATCGATGGATATTTCGCGGGCGGTATTTTTTACAAACTTGTCTATCATTTGCCTTGCCAGGTCGATGGTAATGGCTTTTTTGTTCAGCGACGACTGAGCCATCAGCGAAATAAGCGCTCCTTCGAGTTCGCGAACATTGGTTGTTATGCTGTAAGCCAGGTATTCGAGCACCTCGAAAGGCATATCAATACCATCTTTATATAATCTCTTTTTCAGGATGGCGATGCGGGTTTCAAGATCAGGCACCTGCAGATCGGCGGCGAGTCCCCATTTAAAGCGCGACAATAACCGTGGTTCCAGTCCTTTTAGTTCAACCGGCGCTTTATCACTGGTGAGGATAAGTTGTTTGCCTTTCTGATGCAGATGGTTGAAAATATGAAAGAAAACATCCTGTGTTTTTTCCTTTCCCGAAAGGAAATGAATATCGTCGATGATCAGCACGTCGATCATCTGGTAGAAATGAACAAAATCATTTTGGTTGTTACTGCGAACCGAATCAATAAACTGTTGCGTAAACTGTTCGGTGGCAACATATAGTACGGTTTTCTCAGGAAAATTATTTTTAACCTGAAGACCAATTGCCTGTGCAAGGTGAGTTTTGCCTAAGCCAACAGGACTATAAAGAAACAAAGGATTAAATGCTGTTTTACCAGGATTGCAGGCAACGGCATAACCGGCTGAACGGGCAAGCCTGTTACAATCTCCTTCAATAAAATTATCAAAAGAGTAAGATTCGTTTAGTTGCGACTGAACCTGGATCTTTTTAAGCCCCGGTATAACAAATGGATTTGGTATTTCTTTCGATTTACCTGCATTTAAATCTATCGGCATTTGAACTGATGGATTTGTAGTTGCTTTCCGATTACTGGTTGGTATCTTAATAGTGTATGGATCGGAAGTATAGGCTCCTTCCATTACAATACTGTATTCAAGCCTTCCGTTCGGACCCAGTTCGTTGCGGATGGTTTTCTTCAGAAGGGTTATATAATGTTCTTCGAGCCATTCGTAGAAAAACTGGCTTGGAACCTGGATTGTAAGAATATTGTTTTCGAGCTTGATTGGCTTAATTGGAGAGAACCAGGTTTTGAAACTTTGATAATTCAGGTTGTCGCGGATAACTTTAAGGCAATTTTCCCAAACTTCCTGATGGAGTTCTTTAATTCCTTCCATTTCGTTGTGTTGCATGTTTACTCTTTGTTATTTTGAATCGTTAAATCAGCTTGTTATCAGCTGAATAGCTAAAAAATTGTTATGAGTTTATTTAGTCAGTCATAAAAGTGTTCAAAAATCATTATAACAAAGTTCAAAAAAAAATTTTAATGGTATTTGATTTTTGATATTTTAGTTGTATATGGCAAAATGCGGTAAAAAATATTCTGGCTGCAACAATAAATGTCATGAAATTGATAAGTAATTAATAACTAACTGGTTTATCTTCGAAAATTTGCCTGTTACCCGCTCGGATGCACTGTGCCGGATCGCCAGCCGGATAACACATTTCATGCCAAACTCATTGTTAATAACTTCTAATATTTCATCTTTGATGATTTTCATCACATCATTCATCGCTTCGTAAGGATATTCAATCTGGTAGGTTTCCTTCACAATTTTTGTAACAAAAGTAGCCTTGCTCAATGCTTCGGCAGCAGCAGTTTTGTAGGCATGTATTAAACCCGGAACTCCCAGATTTGTTCCGCCATAATAGCGCACAACCACTATTAAAGTATTGGTTAGATCGTTCGAAAGTATCTGTCCGTAAATTGGCCGCCCTGCTGTGCCCGAAGGTTCACCGTCATCATTTATCCGGTATGCTGATTTATCAAAACCCAGCACATAAGCATAACAATGATGGGTAGCATCGTAATATTGTTTGCGTAATGCTTCGAGATGCAGCTTTACTTCCTGCTCACTTACCGCCGGAAAAGCAAATGCCAGAAACCGGCTTCCCTTGTCGCGGAACGATCCCTGAACCTGTTCGGTTATGGTTTTATATTCATCGCTGAAAAGCATCGGGAATTAATGGTATTAAAGATTCTGACTTTAGTGCAAAGGTAAGCAAGTGGAGATATTTCTTTCAAAGTTAAATTATAAAAAATAAGTTTAGTTTTCTGATACATCATTTAATTACTTTTGCCGCTTCTATTATAATAAGGTATATGTCAACTCACCTGGGCGAATTTGCTGCTTTACTAACAACACTTTTCTGGACTATTACTGCTTTGGCTTTCGAAACTGCCAGCAAACGGATTGGTTCCATGCATGTTAACCTGCTCAGGTTGGCATTGGCTACTTTATTCCTTTCGGTGTTTTCATTTTTTTACCGCGGGCTTTTCCTTCCTCTCGATGCGGATCTTCATACATGGATCTGGCTTGCCATATCCGGAATCGTTGGTTTTATAATCGGCGACTATTGTCTTTTTCAAGCTTATGTGATTACCGGGGCAAGGGTGGCCATGCTGATGATGACACTTGCACCAGTATTTGCTGCCTTTACCGCCTGGATAATGCTGGGCGAAGTTATGATTGCGAAAAATTTGCTTGCAATGATCATAACCCTTGCGGGAATTGCCCTGGTGATTTTTACCCGGACACAAGAGACTTCCACGGATGTTTTAAAACGTAAAAAAAGGTATTCGATGTCCTATCCTCTTAAAGGAATAATTATGGGTCTGATTGCCGCCGCCGGACAAGGTGTAGGCATTGTGCTGAGCAAGTATGGAATGAGGAATTATGATCCGTTTGCTGCTTCTCATATCAGAGTGCTGACCGGATTTGCCGGTTTCGCGATACTGTTTTTTGTTTTAGGCAAATGGAAAGAATTGCCAGCTTCATTTAAGGATGCCAAGGCCATGAAATGGCTAGTTGTAGGTTCCATATTCGGGCCTTTCCTGGGAGTTTCATTTTCGCTGATGGCCGTTCAGCATACCAATGCTGGGGTAGCCCAAACAATAATGTCGCTTACACCTGTACTTATTATTCCTCCCGCAGTATATTTTTATAAAGAAAGAGTTACCGGCCGCGAAATCATCGGATCTGTTATCGCAGTAGCGGGTGTTATACTGTTTTTTGTTTAACTCACAAAGTAAAAATGCTTTTTCCCAAAATTACATTATCGGATAGTTATCATTTAATCAGAGCAAATATTTTACTAATTTAAGTGTCCTGATCTCGCTGTTATCAATTTTTAATTTCAACAAATATAATCCGTTGATAAGTAATTCCGTATTAACTTCTTTTTCCATTCCTTCTTTTACCAGCCTTCCTGAAGCATCATAAAGCCAATATTCTGTTGGTTTCTCAATATTGATTTTTAAAAAGGAATCAAACGGATTAGGTGAAACAATTTGGCTTATGGTTTTGAAATCAAGTATTGATAGAGGTCCATGTAATGGCCTTATATAGTCGCAATCACCCGACCAATAATCTGATTTGTACGAAATTTCATGATCCTGATAGCAACGCAAGCTTCTCAGTCCTCCTTCCATTACAAAATTAATGCTGACACCAAAGAAGAATTTGGTCGAACCAATTTTCTCAAGTATTGGATAATTTTCGAATAGTCCCGAGCGATTAAAAACCCAACCGGATGATTTTGTAGCAGTGTTATAAAACAATTTTAAAGCTTTACCTTGTAAAAAAGTACTTGAAATGCTGTCAACTATATACTCAAACCGTGAGCAGAAATATTCATTTTTTGTGCAATTTGTAACCTTTTCCCTGACTAATACAGTATCATGAGCCTTGAGGTTAGGAAGGTATAAAGGGTAAAATGAATTGTCGAACTTATTATAGTGAAAAACCGTATCGTTTGATGTATAAATGAGATCTTTCGAAATAGTTGCTGTGAACCAATAATATGTACCATCAGGTCTCATATACTCATCGGTCTCTTTGGTAATGAGCAGCCTGCACAATTTATTTAATACAGTAGTATCCTTTACTGATTCAATGGTTGTTAAATAGGGTGGAGCTCCAAAATCATGGTTATATGTCCACTTCGCACCAATTGGAGCCCAGTCCTGAGCTGAAATAAAAGTTGGAATTAAAATCAGAATATAGAATAGCCTTGTCTTCATAGTTTAAGGGTTTAAATGAATTTTATACAACTGCTCAAACATGAGTTAAAACTTACATTATAATCCAATGCAAGCTTCTGCCAGTCTGGAAGTTATTGAATTATAATCCTTATCGCTCATACGTTCCCGCTCAGTGCTTTCGATCATGTGTGCTTCATTTTGCAGAACTTTCCCATACCATTCCTGCCCTTCCGGCAAATCATACCTTTTTCGGGGAATAATATGTAAATGAAGGTGTGGAACCGTTTGCCCTGCAGAAACACCATCCTGAATAGTCCAGTCGAAGCCATCGCATTGGAAAACAGTTTTGAGAACTGTTGTAATTTTACGAGCGAATATCATCATTTCGCCAAGTTCATCGTCGGATAATTCAAATAAGGATGTATAATGTTTGTTAGGAATTATAAGGGAGTGACCAGGTAGTACCGGAGCAATATTGTATAGAGCGCTGAATTGCGCTGTTGAGTAAAAGGATTTACCTGTAATTTTCTTTTTGCAAAAAATGCAATTTTTATTGATCGGAATATCAGGCATAATATCAGGCATAACTAGGTTTTAGGTGGTTTACTCCGGGAAATTCCCAGTGATTTTGGAAAAGAATCTGTGCACCTTGTGGAAGGAACCTACTGGTTCGGCGAACATCAGGATGCAGCGATCGGCAATATAATTAACGTCTTTTCCTTCGAGGTAACGGATCACTTCATCATTGGTTGATCCCTGTTGCAGCCATAAATGCTGTATGCCCTTTTTAAGAGCATTTTCAACAATTTTGATCGTTTTCTCCGGCGGAGTATTTACAAAAATCGCTTTTACTTCCTGTGGAAGCGTATCTATTGTGCTGTAACACTTATCCCCCTCGAAATGAGTTAAGTGTGGATTTACAGGTATAACTTTAATTCCCTTCTTTTTCAGGGTATGGTATACGGCATTCCCGAATTTGTTTTTATTCCGCGAAACACCAACTACGGCAATAAGAGGTTGTTGCAGAAACAGATTTATAGATTCGCTTGTTTTCATAAACGGATGTTTTTGTCCAGGATATTGTTAATTGTTAATTCCACAGATGTTTCTTATTTTTCTTAAAGTTAGTTACCTTACACCTTACATCTTACACCAAACCTTCAGTACAAGTAATTGACAAACTGATCACTACAAAGAGACAAACCGGGAACTGAAGACTTTATTTGTCTGGTGCTTTTTCGGTTTCTTTTTCTTGAGGACGATGATAATATAAAGGCATTTTTAATACAACCGAAGCTGTTGAACCATACCGGAATTTTGAAGAAGTCATGGCTGTGAAAAAATCATTCCAACCCACCCATAGGGGGCCAATCCGCACACCTAATCCAACATACCATTGCTTATATTGGTTATACTGAACCGGAACTGATATCCCAAACCTTTTTTTGTCGTATCGCGGAATAATATTAAATGAGGAAATGTAATGTACTTTATTTATATTTTCATTTACCTTATTTATTGCCAGATAAGGAGTGAAGTTTATATATAAACCCTTGGCAACTCTAACATCAGCCTGAAGACTCAGACTTAACGGGAGGTTCATCCGGTAATCCTCAGCAACATCATAAACGTTAAATGTGCTATCGATTAATGCATTGAAGTCCGATAAGCTAGAAATTCCCAGATTTCCCACGTCCCATTTCTGAATATCGGCGTTAAAATCCCTACTTAATGGGTCTCTTTTGTAACGAACACTCCCAAGATCCGACATTGTAAAGCCAAGCCTGAAAAGGTATTTATCTTCGTCTCTTCGCCAAAGATTGGTTTTACCATTCATATCATACTTATATTTCATCCAATTGGGTCTGTATTCGTACACAACCCCAAAATCGAAAGATACTGAAAGATTGGTGACAAATGAGTACGAAAATCCATCGGCCAGATTATTGGATACACCATAATTTGTGCGTGAATTATATAACGATATAGTATCCTGTCCGTTAACCTCGTAATTCAGGTCTTTTATAAACATATAGCCCGATGCAATGCCATGGTTAATTTTTACGGTGGTTCCTGCTTTCAGAAAATGCTTCTTATTGTCCATAATCACTCGGGCATAAGTTAATCCATATTCGACCCACGCATTCAATTGCGCATTTACATTCTCATTTCTCAATTTGATTTTCCAGAGATCCGTTTCTTTATCCAGTTGATCTAACAGAACCGCGGTAGTTTCGCTCATGTTATCGATGTTAAAAATCGAACGCACAGATGGAGTAAATGCAATGGCATCTTTATTGGAGAGTGAAATCATAAATGAGAAAACATCCTGTCTTACACTGAATATTCCAGATTTGTCATTTCCATCCTTGTTACGTGAAATATAGGGGCCGTTAAAATCTATGTCCTTTAGTAAACTTGGGTGCTTCAATACATAAGGATCGAGTCCGTAGAAGTTATTCGTAAAACCTAAACTTGTTGAGCTTAATGCAAGGTCAATCCTGTAACGACTGTCGACAATGCACGCAGGCTGAAGGTGCACGCCTGTAATACCCGCATAGTTGAATGATGCAAACGGAAGGAAATCCTGTGCTTTGCCATGTATTGTAGCAAGGAGAAGAAACAGACATAAATATAGTAGACTTTTCATAGTTCGGTGGCTGAACGGTTTAGTGTTATCAAAATTAGAAAAATGTTTGTGGATTGATACCGGCATTCCATAATATTTGTCAGTTTATTTTTATTAAGAATATCTTTGCCGGCGGAAATATATTTTGAATTCAGAATTAATGATTCATACCATACAGCAGCTATACAGCGATACAACACTGAAATTGAAAGCATTGTATGCCGATGAAGAAGCGCGTGCCATTACTGACAGACTTTTTGAACATTATTTCAACATTACTCCGGTTCAAAGAGTTTTGTCCGGAAAAGATCACGCAGATGAAGATAAAATTCACATGCTCGAAGAAGCAGTAAAAATGTTATTGAACCATGTTCCGCTGCAGTATGTTATTGGTTCGGCATATTTCATGGATATGGATTTCAGTGTTAATTCATCCGTATTAATTCCAAGACCTGAAACCGAAGAACTAGTAAGCCTGATAGTGAAGAATTTTTCAACTGCGCAAAATGAGTACCGCCTCAGAATTCTGGATATAGGAACCGGAAGCGGTTGCATTGCCATTTCGTTAAGTCGATTTCTTCACGGTTCTACCGTTACTGCCGTAGATATTTCAAAAGAAGCAATTCAGGTGGCCAAGGCTAATGCGGATAAAAATAATGCAAAAGTTCACTTCGTCTGTGCTGATATTCTTGATCCTTCGCAGTGGGATAATTTACCACAAGTTGACCTGATTGTCAGCAATCCCCCTTATGTAACCGAAACTGAAAAGAATTTCATGTTGCCCAATGTAATTAATTATGAGCCACATATTGCTTTATTTGTTCCTGATGATGATCCATTGCGTTTTTACAGTGCAATTATTGCTTTCGCCAAAATAAAACTCAGCCCGGGTGGTAGCCTTTGGTTCGAGATAAATGAAATGTTTGGTGAGGAATTAAGAGATATGGCTATAAACAAGGGATTTAGAGAGATAAATATTTTTTTTGATATTCGCGGAAAAAGTCGATTTTTGCACGCGATAAAATAAATTCACTACAACACTAATTATAAAACCGAAAAATGACAGAACGCATTAGAGTAACTTTACGAGATTCCAAAGCCGCACGCTGGACAGCGCTGCTTATTGTATCTTTTACCATGTTTGCCGGCTATTACATGACCGATTCAATGGCGCCACTCAAGGGTCTGCTTAACAACGAACTCACCTGGACAAGTACTGAATATGGATTTTTTACTTCAGCGTACGGCTGGTTTAATGTTTTTCTGTTCTTTCTGATTATCGGCGGGATTATTCTTGATAAAATGGGCGTCCGTTTTACAGGAGTTATGGCGGCCTCTGTTATGGTTGTAGGTGCAGCAATTAAATACTGGGCTGTTTCGACCCATTCATTGGATGGTATGATAATTTTAGGCTGGAAGGGACAGGTTATGGCTGCAGCATTTGGATTTGCCATTTTTGGAGTTGGGGTTGAAGTTGCCGGTATAACGGTTTCGAAAATTATTGTTAAGTGGTTTAAAGGTCACGAAATGGCGTTGGCAATGGGACTGCAGATATCCATTGCCCGGTTGGGAACAGCCCTTGCCATATCAACTTCAATGCCGGTTGCTTTGTATTTTGGACATGTTTCCGCTCCAATACTCATCGGTTTAGTAATGCTTTGTGTTGGTTTGATAGCATTTTTCTTTTATACCTTCGAGGATAAAAAACTGGATGCTTCCGTAGTTGCCGATAACGTTGGCAGAGAAGTAGTTGAGGAAGAAGATTTTAAATTAGGCGATATTCTTTTTATCATAAAGAATAAAGGCTGGTGGTATATAGCCATACTGTGTGTTTTGTTCTATTCGGCTGTTTTCCCTTTCCTGAAATATGCCACCGACCTCATGGTCAACAAATTTGGTGTTGATCCATATTGGGCAGGAGCAATACCTGGTTTGCTTCCGTTTGGCACTATATTGCTTACCCCTTTGTTTGGAGGTATTTATGATAAAAAGGGGAAAGGAGCTACCATTATGATTATCGGCGCAGTAATTATCATTGTGGTTCATTTGCTTTTCTCGATAGCATTTTTTAATAACTATATTTTTGCCATCTTCAATGTTATATTACTCGGCATCGGTTTCTCACTCGTGCCCTCAGCCATGTGGCCTTCGGTTCCTAAAATTATCCCCGAGCGTCAGTTAGGAACGGCATTTGCTCTTATTTTCTGGGTGCAAAACATCGGACTCATGCTAGTTCCTTTATTGATTGGGTGGGTTCTTGACAAATATTGTATAACAGGAACAAGGGAAGTCGCTGGTAAAGTGATTACGTCGTACGACTATACTATACCTATGCTGATTTTCACGTCTTTCGGTGTGTTGGCGTTACTCTTCGCCTTCCTGCTTAAAGCCGAAGACCGTAAAAAAGGGTATGGTCTTGAAATGCCAAATATTCAAAAATAGTTTGTTTGTACTGTAAGCCTTTAAATAGGTTTTAACCGGGCGGGGATTTCAATCTTCGCCCGGTTTATTTTTGCCCGCTAATGTTTTAAACGTTTTGTACTTTTGCAGGGATACTAAATTCAGAATCGATTCAAAAATGTTAAACCGGACTTCAACCATGCGGCTGCTGATTATTTCAGCCACTTCTCTCGAAATCAAACCCTTGCTTGGTGAATTGGGGAAGGGGCGGCTTTTGAAACATAATATAACACGTTTTAAGTATAAGGATTTCCAAATTGATATCCTTATCACTGGCGTTGGAATGGTGCCGACCGCCGCCGGGACAACCATGGCATTATGTTCGTATGCTTATGATGCCGTTATTAATGCTGGTATCTGCGGAAGTTTTAACCGTGAAATTCCTATTGGTAAAGTACTCAACATTACTTCCGACTGCCTTCCCGAAACAGGTGCCGAGGATGGCGAACACTTCCTCTCTTTAATCGATCTCAAATTGCTCGATCAGGATGAATTCCCTTTCGAAAGCGGAAAACTGCGTAATGATTCTGTTTTCGAAAGCAGCCTCATAAATGGGTTGCTTATTGCCACAGGAGCCACAGTGAACAAGGTTCATGGAAATGCATCAAGCATTAACACCTTTCTCACCAGGCATAAAGTGGATGTGGAATCGATGGAAGGCGCCGCATTTATGTATTCCTGCAAAATGAACGGGATCAGGCATATACAGATTCGAAGCGTTTCGAATTACATCGAGGACCGCAATGTTTCAAACTGGGATATTCCGCTTGCTGTCAGGAATCTGAATCGTTTTCTAACGGATTTGTTGAATGAATAACGAAAAGTGAAAAGTTAAAAACGAAAAGTGAAAAGTGTCTGCACACCCGCAGGGTGTCTGACACTTGAAACTATTAGTGAAAGATTTTTTTGTAAAACTTTGAACTCTTAAACGCGCAACATTGAACCATTTAACCTCCTTAAAACCTGAATCTACTAACCAACCATTAACTATTTTCTATTTTCTTTTAACTTCTCCCCAAACCCATGAAACTCACCCTCGGTTTTTCCCCTTGTCCCAACGATACCTATATTTTCGATGCCCTTGTCCATCAAAAAGTGGATACCGAAGGTCTTGAGTTTGATTACTTCTTAGACGATGTAGAGAAACTGAATGGGCAAGCTTTTGCTGAAATACCTGATGTTACAAAGCTCAGTTTTCATGCCTTTATGCATCTGGCTGGTCGGTACCTTTTGCTCGATTCGGGGGCAGCGTTAGGTTTCGGTGCAGGGCCGCTGGTAATCAGCAAAAATTTGCAAAATTTTGATGAACTTGCCGGAAAAATAGTTGCCATTCCTGGTGTTCATACAACTGCAAACCTGTTGTTCTCCCTGGCAATGAAAGAAAAAGTTCAAAAAAAAGAGCTTCTGTTTTCGGATATTGAGGATGCAATTTTATCGGATGAAGTGGACGCCGGAGTAATTATCCACGAAAGTCGGTTTACCTACCAGTTGAAAGGCCTTCACAAACTAATCGACCTGGGCGAATACTGGGAACAACTTACTGGATCGCCGGTGCCGTTGGGTGGAATAGCTGCCCACAATAGGCTTGGAAACGACGTAATTGCAAAAGTTAACCGTAGTATCAGGCGAAGTGTTGAATTTGCAAATACCAACAAAGGCGAATTAAACGAGTTTATTCGCTGCCACGCCCGCGAAATGGACGATGCAGTGATGCAGAAGCATATTGACCTTTATGTAAATGAATTTTCGGTAAGCCTCGGTTTACAAGGCAAACAGGCTGTAAAACAGATGTTTGAGTTTGCCATTACGGCTGGGATCATACCAAATATGCCTGCGAATATTTTTGCTTCTGAATTACTTTGATTTTCAGGTAACATGCAGTATTTCAGAAAGCTTCCTGAAAGAGTTCTTCCCTCTTTCCCTGATTCATTGACGGTCATGAATTTTACACTACTTTTGCCATAATTTCAAAATGAAGGTTAATTGAGATACTTGCTTCCCCTGTTTTTCACACTTTTCCTTGGATTTTCGTCTCAGAGGGCCTATTGTCAGGTCGACAGGGGAGGAGTTCCCCGGAGTTTCCAGCTTCAGTTTGTACAGAAATCGCTACTTAAAGTTATTGATGTCGCTTCTCCTGATCTGCTTACCATTCAGAAAGAAGATATAAATGATGCCAGTCTCGAAAAACCTTACAGGGTCGGTGTGGAAGTTGCGGTGAAAATTTCGTCTGATTCGGATGGACAATGGGATAATATACCTGGTGGAGGTCGCATTTGGAGAGCAACCATCAGTTGTAAAGATGCGCAGGGAATTGGTTTAAATTACAATGAATTACGCCTACCTGAAGGTTCTGATCTTTTTGTTTACACTCCTGATCATAGCTCAATAATTGGTGCAATTACTGCTGATGAAATCCCTGATCCGGCTTTCACAACACGTCCTTTGGAAGGAGACGAACTGGTTATTGAATATTACCAGCCGGCTAAAGTTACACAACAGCCCGTAATTCAAATTTCTGGTATCGTGTTCATGTACCGTGGATTTAATACTTCAGATGTTGAAGCTAAATCTGCCACTGCCGGCGATTGTGAAGTAAATGTAAACTGCGTTGAAGGACAAAACTGGAAGAACCAAAAGCAAGGGGTTGTAAAAATCCTGACCAAGGTTGGCGCTAAAACATATTATTGCAGTGGTTCGGTGGTAAATAATACTTCCCAGAATTTCAGCGGATTAATCCTGACAGCAGGCCATTGCAGCGAAACGTCTATTAATTCTGTAATATCCGAAGCTTCGGATGAGGACTATAAACATTGGGTATTCTATTTCAATTATGAATATCCTGGTTGTGCCAATACCGGAGGAACTACGGAATTAACAACAGTTGGTGCCAGCAAACTGGCTACTTCCACAGGCCTGGCTGATTTTGGTTCTGATTTCCTGTTAGTTAAATCTTTAAAAGAAATTCCGGCAAAATACAAAGCTTTTTATTGTGGATGGGATATAAGTAATAGTAATTCCCCATCGGGAGTCGGAATTCATCATCCTGACGGGGGTGTAAAAAAGATATCTACCTATAGTACTTATCTGGATTCAGGTTCATTTCAGGGTTCAGGGCATAATACACACTGGATAGTTAGTTGGGTTCCAACTGTTAATGGCTACGGTGTTACCGAAGGCGGATCTTCGGGTTCGCCACTTTTCGATAAGGATGGATTGGTGATCGGGACTTTAAGTGGTGGCGGCAGTAGCTGTAGTAGTCAGACTGATGCAGATGACTATGGCAAAGTATCTTATTCGTGGACATCAAACGGATCATTGGCCAGCCAACAGTTAAAGCCATGGCTCGATTCAATTAATTCCGGAATAACCAAAATGCCGGGTTCTTTTAATGAAAACCTTACCGTGGCTAATTTTTCAGCAAATTCCAATATTATCCCGGTGGGCGGATCTATCAACTTTTATGATCTTTCTTCGGGAAAACCATTTAAATGGCATTGGTCCTTCCAGAGCGGTAATCCCTATGAATCAACTAATCAGAATCCAACAGGTATTGTTTTCGAACGGTATGGTAAAATGAATGTGAAGCTGGTGGTGACCAATGCTTTAAATTCCGATTCAATTGTAAAAGAAGGATTTATTGATGTGAGGGCAATTGTGTCGCCAAATCCCAGTAAAGGTTCCATAAGTATATTGTCTGATATTAATAATACCAATGAAATAACGATAGAAGTATTCGATGCCATCGGGAAAATGGCTCAGAGCTATACATATTCTGGTTCATCAGCGGCTAATTATACCATAAATTTGCCCGATTATGGCAATGTATTTATTATCCGGATTATTCAGGGAAACCAGGTTCAAACTCATAAAGTAGTTGTAGTTCATTAAAGGAAATTTTACTTCCATTCAAACCACTGCAAGAAATTAAAAAGTAAGCATAAATGATGATTTCAGAAATAGTTACCATGTCGGCAATTGATAGCCGGATAAAGGAAATAGCTTTAAAAGTTCTTGGTTCGACCCGTATTACTCCCGAAGAAGGAATATTACTGTACCGCGATGCGGATACTTCGCTGCTGGCATTGCTCGCCGACCAGGTAAGGAAGCGTATAGTTGGCGAATATGTGTTTTATAATCGCAATGTGCATATCGAACCTACCAATATCTGTGTGTACGACTGTAAATTCTGTTCCTATTCGCACCATCAGAGTAAGGAATCGTGGGAACTTACCATTGATGAGATGGTGAATACAGTGGTTAGCCTGGGTGACGATATTACCGAGGTTCATATTGTTGGTGCCGTTCATCCGGGACGGGATATTTATTATTATGCAGGTCTTGTAAAACGGGTACACGAAGCCAGGCCCGAACTTCATATCAAAGCATACACGGCTATTGAGATTGAGTATATGGCAAAAAAGTCAGGCTTAAGTTTCGAACAGGGACTTCAACTGCTGAAAGATTCCGGGCTTAATTCGTTGCCGGGAGGAGGCGCCGAAATATTCGACGATGCAATCCGTGAACAGATTTGTGGAAAGAAATCCACTACCCAGGCCTGGCTCGAAATCCACGAAACCGCGCATAAACTTGATATCCCTACTAATGCAACCATCCTTTATGGCCATATCGAATCCTTCGAACACCGGATTCATCATATGGAACTGCTCAGGCAATTGCAGGATCGCACAGGCGGATTTAATGCCTATATCCCATTGAAATTCAAGAGTAAAAACAACTTCATGTCGCACGTGGGAGAAGTTTCGCTTATTGAGGATCTGCGGAATTATGCGGTTTCGCGTATTTACCTCGACAATATCGCCCATCTTAAGGCCTACTGGCCTATGATTGGCAAAGAGATGGCCGCTTTGTCGCTGGCATTTGGTGTGGATGATCTGGACGGAACAATAAACGATTCAACCAAAATATATTCACTTGCTGGTGCCGGCGATCAGAACCCGTCGCTGAGCTCCGACGAAATCAGAGAACTTATACTGAAAGCCGGACGTGTGCCTGCCGAGCGTGATTCAGTCTATAACATTATTAATTCCTGATTATTTTATCGGATTAACCTTTGCTTTCAGCCTTTAATCCTCACCAAATCTAAAATGACATCGCATTTCCCGGAAAAGTAAATTTACTTTTTGGCGACTATGTTTTGTTACAACATTTTTTGAATGCTTACGTTTGCTTATTGAAACCAAAAACTGAACTTAAATTGTACATGTATGAAAAGACTGATTTTTTTATTTTTAATTGCATTTGCTTCTTTAACCGTTAATGCCCAATATAAATGGGGAATAGGCGCGGCATTAGGCTCACCATCAGGATTGTCGGCAAAAGTTTTTACAGGCAATACGCAGGCTTTTGATTTTACACTGGGATTCTGGCACGACTATACAAGTATATCGGCTGCGTACGAAATTCATAATTCCTTTAACGATTTAGGCAGTTTGAATGAATACAGAGACCAGGTTAAATGGTATTATGGCCCGGGAGCTCATATGGGTTCATGGTATAACAATCATTATGGTTACAATGAGATCCATAACAATAATCTTTTTATCGGTATTGATGGTGTAATTGGTATTGAATGGAAACCGGATATTCCTTTTGCTTTTTCGGTCGATTTACGGCCAGGCATAAATATTGTGGGAGGCACCAGTTTCTTTATTCAAAGCCAGATTGGAATACGATACACTTTTGACAGGTAAAAAAATGGGAAAAAGTTAATAGAATACTGTTAACAGGAGATCGCAAATAAAAAATAGTTTATAGCAATAATAAGAGGCTTCCATAATACATGGGAGCCTTTTTTTATATTTTCAAAACTATTTTAAAAAAAAAGCTGTTTTCCGGAACGATTTAAACTATTCCTTCTTATCTTTGTTTAAAGCAATAATCTAACGTCTAACTTAAAACCAAAAACTATGAAAATTAAAGTTTTATTATTTGCAACCTTGTTTGCATTCGGATTTCTGTCGGTCAATGCGCAAACCTCTACTTTCCAAAAAGGAGATAAGGTCCTAAATCTTGGATTAGGGCTTGGTGGAAGCTACTATTCTGGTTGGAGCGGCTCAAGTCACAGCCCTCTGCTCAATGCGGCACTTGATTTTTCGATTGTGGATGGAGTTCTGGACAAAGGTTCTATAGGTGTTGGTGGATACTTTGGATACCAAACAGCAAAGTATAATGATAACGGTTATGGATGGAAACTTACGAATATGCTGATTGGTCCACGTGGTACATTCCATTATCCACTTGTGGATAAACTCGATACCTATGCAGGTATATTGTTAGGGTATCATATTGTGAAGTGGAAATATACCGGTAATTCGAGTGCATTTGAGAACAATAGTACTGGAAGTGCGGTTTATTTTTCAGGTTTCATTGGTGCCCGTTACTATTTCTCTGATAATTTTGGAGTTTATGTTGAGTTAGGAAGTGGAAGTTTAGGCCTCGCAAATTTAGGCGTTGCCCTGAAATTCTAAGTTAAAATTTAGTATAAAAAAAGGCTGTACGAATAGTGCAGCCTTTTTTAGTTTATTCTGTTTCATCTTCCGGGTCAATCTTCATAACATAACGTTCCCCTGCTTGAATAGTTTTATAATCCGTGCTATTCAACCCTTGTTTTCTTATACCTGCACAGTTTGCAAATCTGCGTCAACGGGTGTGAGAGGCGCACCCCGTCAGTATTTGCTGGCGGGGCCGTCTACTCGATTATGGCACGTATTTATTTTTTCACTGCACTTTGCGAGATTCTGAATAAGTTAAAATTTTCAGTCACATGCTGGGTTGCATTTTTAATTTCATTATCTGCTTTTCTCTTTATGAAAATTGGTTCAAAGTTTTTGTCCTCAGAAATTAAAATATATGGCATTCGTCCTAATGAATCTTTTCAATTTGATTCATCATCCAAATCTGGGATAATGACAGCTTGCTTATACTTATTAAATATTTCAAATATGTCAGTATAGTTTTTCGACAGTTTTGAGTCCAAATACAACTCAATAATATTATTAGACGGAATTTGAAAAGTTTCAGATGCAGTTAGTTCCTTGATAGAATTATTGCTTTTCCCCAAATTCAGTGTTAGCATATTGTTCTTTATTGACAAGTAATAGCTAATCCAATAATTGAGAAATTTATTGTGCTTATATGTAGTAAATGATTTTTCGATAAAGTCATTTGCAAGCTCTAATTCATAAAAGCTTGACAGTCTGAAAGAAGGTACAAGTATTCTATCTTCCCACTTTACTGGCCGCTCTTTTTTTGTAACCTGGTTATAAATCATCCTTCCTTGCAATCCTGTATATTGTTCAGCTAAATAAGCTTCTGTATTATAGTTTGACTCATTCTTTTGAAAAGGATAGAAAACTAGAAACTTCTTCTCAATTAATATCGATTCATTGTATCTGTCAGATAACCAATTGAGAAATTGCATTGCCTGTTCCCAGGTAACCCCGGTAACAGGATAATCAATATACTTTGGATTGAAAATATATTCACGTGTAAGTTTACTTGAATTTATTAATGATTTGAATTGGTTAATATGGTAACCTATTTTTATTAAGCTGTCAATGTGGCTTGTCTCAAAGCCAGGGATTGCTTTTAGTAAAACTTCTGGATAGTCCCTGTAAACATCAGCTGTCCAGCACAAGAAGGTTATATATTCTCTATTTGTAATCGGATTTTTCGATATTATATACGGCTTTATTGAATCGATTCTATCTACCAGTAGATATTTCGAATTACTTTCTAATTCTCTGTATTTTGTTTCTGATTTTTGTCCAAACAATAATGAATTAAATATCAAAAAGAAAAGAGATAATACTTGAATAGTTTTCATTTGTCGGTTTCGTTGTTCTCTGTTTTGTCGTTTCGCTTTTCATTTTTTCGTTGTGTGCCGCCCCTTTTTGCCATTTTTTCTTTAGTCATTTTCTTCGTAATAATATGAGTAGTCAATTCCTTTCATAAACATTTCGCGGTCGTTTATTTTGGTGTTGAGCGCATTATTCAAAAGAGTTTTTATAACACTACTTTTTGTTGGACTTAGCATCATTGCGTTCATGTAATCCCGTTTGCTTATTTTACTCCAATCCACGCATTTTTTGAGGCGTTTTTTTAATATCAAATCCAACCATATTCGGGCGCTTCTGCCGTTGCCTTCCATAAAAGGGTGTGCAATGTTCATTTCTACATATTTGTTTACGATTTCGTCAAATGTGATTTCGCGCATTGCTTCTATTTGCTTTAATGTGTCGTCTAAAAAGTGTGATATGGCAAATTGAAAATCATCTTTTGAAATATTTTATTGTCTGATTTGCCCCGCAAAATCATACAATCCACCAAACAAATAAGCGTATATTTGTTGCAAACCTTTGGTTGTGCCAACTTCTATGCTGTTGATAAAAGAACTTTCGAACATGGCATACGCTTTTGTTTTGCTTTTCCCATCTATGCTTTCATCGCTGTACGTAAACCATTCTATAAATCGGTTTGCCTTTTTGCCCGGAAATTCTTTGCCTAAGGCAATAATACCGGTGTAATCCAACACATCTGTTAAATATCGTTTACCGTCACTTGCTAAAAGTTTCTGTTGGGTAGTGGCACTAACCAACTCGCTGTTTTCTTTTTTCAATTTGGCTTTAAGATATTTCCAATAATTGCGGGTTTTGGTGTAGTCGTCCTGGTCGGTAAGCAAAGCTATAATATCCAACACACTAAACCACCACCTGGCGTTTTGTTCGTCCCAAACGGCTCGCACTTCGCGGTCGTCGAAAAAACGAATGGATATTTTTACATTACTCATAATTTTAATGTTATCTATTCTGTCACTCTGTAATTATCCGTCCAAAGTTATGATAATTTTTATCTTGTATTTGCAGTCTGCGATGGCACGTTACAATTACCGCCAACGGTTAGGCTCCTGATACTCGGGACAAGTAATGAATAGTGGCGGTTTGGGTGGTTGTCCGCTGTCAACCAACACCGATGCTGGTGCGGGTTACGAGCTTTCATTTATGTACTTCACCCGCCATTTTTTATAGCCTCCTTTGTTAGCAATCGTTATTTGTTTATTTTTCAATTATGTTGTCTCCATCCGGTGGGATTTGTAATCCCGCCTCCCCGTATTATCAGGATTTTCAATCTGTCATCACATCATACCACTTCAACTTTCAAAAGTCCTGTTCCTCCGGCATAATCTATAGCCGAACTGTAACGGTAATCTTCAGCGTTGTTAACAAATTCAGCCCTTACAGGATTTTGATGAATATAATCCAATTTCTGAATAAAATAATCATTAAGGAAAATTTCCTGTGCATCATTCCCTTCCTGCCAAAACTTGTAGTTTTTTATTTTCTTGTCGTTACGACCGGCGTATTCAAAACGATTCAACATCCACTCGCGGCGGCTCTCCTGCATATCCGCTTTCAAAGTATTAAGTATTGCCTTGCTGGTAAACTTTTTATAATCACGTGTTATATCTCCTACCTTATTTTCTCCTGTCGAACCAATTATCATATGCATATAATTTGTCATCAGCACCCATGCATAAATTATCAAGCCTTTTTCCTATTGGCAATATTGCAACGATTCCAAAATAATATGCTTGTAACGTGGCCTTGAAAATATATCTACCCAATCCACAACCGTATCGGTTACAAAATAAACTTCTCCTGTTATTCTAAATTGTATATTCATTTGGATGCAATATTGGATTTTCTTTCTTACGGATTATAAATCCTTGTAGTATTAAAGTGGCGGGATTACAAATCCCGCCGGATATATCCTGACGGACGGGGATTTGTTTGCAAGATACTCAGAACTGGATCGTTGCTTGAAATCGTGTTTGGAATAAATAATCGTAACATAGTGATCGGGTCAAAGAAAGTTTATAAAACAAGTCAGTTTATTGTCTATCGTAATTATTCTAAAGTGACGCACAACATTTACTTTAATAGTAGCACCATCAACAAAGTTACTTGCAAGCAATTTTGGAGTCAGCTTATCTAGTTAGAAATCTCCAAATTCTTCCACTTTAATTTATTTTGTTACGAGTAGTGTTGCATTGAATGCTTCTACTATTTATTTAAAATAAATTTCTTGGTGTCTGTAAAATTATTGACCCGTAACTGATAAAAATAAACACCACTTGTTAAATTATTTGCATCAAATTGTTTTGTGTATGTTCCAGCCTTCATTTGTTCGGATATAAGTGTTGCAACTTCCTTGCCCATCACATCGTGCACTATCAGCAATACAAAACCAGAACTTGGAATCTGAAACCTAATGGTTGATGTTGAATTAAACGGGTTGGGATAGTTTTGCTCCAGGAAAATATTTGTAGGCTTTTCTCCCGCAGCATCCTGCACTGCTGTTAGCGTGCCGTTTTGATTGGCATGCGACGCATAAATATCTGCATTTGCATCTCCGTTGCGTAGATCCTTCCACGCAACAATTGCGCCACCGACATTGTCGCTGACCATGGCGGGATAGGATTGACTATTGGACGCGGTGCACATTGCCAAGCCATTTGCTGTCCATTGCGCGACGCCTGATGCGTTGACGTACTGCACATAGATATCGTAGTTCGTGCCGCTGCGATAATCCCGCCACGTGATAATTGCGCCATCTGTGCCGTCGCCGACAATTGCCGGCTCGAGTTGAATATTCGTCGCGGTGCACATTGCCACGCCATTTGTCGCCCACTGCGCGACACCCGATGCATTGACGCGCTGAGCATAGATATCGTAGTCTGTGCCGTTGCGATAGTCCTGCCACGTGATAATGGCACCGCCTACACCGTCGCTTGTGATGGTAGAAAAGGTTTGGAAGATTGGCGCGGTGCAAATTGCCACACCATTTGTTGTCCATTGCACCACGCCCGATGCGTTGATGCGCTGGGCGTAGATATCGGCTCCGCTCCGAGCGTCTGTCCACGTGATAATGGCGCCCCCGGCCCCGTCGCTTGCGATGATGGCACTCCCCTGATTATTCGTCGCGGTGCAAATCGCCACGCCGTCTGTCGTCCATTGCACGACGCCCGATGCGTTGATGCGCTGCGCAAAGATATCGTTGTCCGTGCCGTTTCGAAAGTCCGACCACGTGATAATGGCACCCCCTGCACCGTCGCTGATTGCACCCGGGCCGTCAGCTACCACTTGATCATTCGTCGCAGTACAAATTGCCACGCCATTCGCCGGCCATTGCACTACCCCCGAGGTGTTGATGCGCTGAGCATACACGTCGCGGGATGAAAACCCGTTGCGATCGTCCATCCACATTATAATTGCGCCTCCGGCGCCGTCGCTCACTATGGGACCATTCACTTGTCGAAGCGGGTTCGTACAGATTGGTACACCATTCGGTGGCCATTGCGCAATTCCCGATGCGTTGATCCGCTGGGCGTACACATCGGCGAAGTCGATGGCATTTCCGCTACGGAAGTCAATCCACGAAATAATCGCGCCTCCAGCGTCATCACTTACGATTTGTGAAGCCTGGCTTATGGCGGTAGATATTGACACCCCATTCACCGCCCATTGAACTGAGCCAGAGGCGTTGATACGCTGGGCGTAGATCTCGGTGGTGTCAGTGCCTCCTCCAGCATCCTTGCGATAGTCCTTCCACGTGAAAATCGCACCGCCCGCACCGTCGGTTACCACCTTCGGCCGTGTCTGCGGGCGAAGCGCAAGGCAGATGGGGTTATTCACTTTCGGGTCACCCGACCATTGAGCAGCGAGGTTCGAAACCCCGAAAAGCACAATGACAAATACAAGCAAGCATTTTTGCATTATATCTCCTGTTTTTGGTGTAGATTTTTAGGTTTTAAGTTCTATTTTCAGAATTGGAACCAAAATCAACGTACTAACTTAAACCTTTTTCAGAGTTTATAAGCGATTTGTGTGATGTCAATAGAATTAAAGTAATTTCTGGCAGAAAAGCAGTATGAGATATCAATTAACCGTATTGCACAGAGTTTTTAAAAGCCTATAGAGTTAAGCTTAATCGTTTGATAATGAGTGAAAACATAGATAGTTTTAAAATGTTCAACATTAACAAAAAAATAACATTTGATTATGCCAACATCCATTACTGGCAAGCACGGAATTGTAAGATACAGTGGTAGTAAAATCAACCCTCACTATAGCAATCGGTACCACAACCGTATCGGTTACAAAATAAACTTCTCCTGTTATTCTAAATTGTATATTCATTTGGATGCAATATTGGATTTTCTTTCTTACAGATTATAAATCCTTGTAGTTTTAAAGTGGCGGGATTACAAATCCCGCCGGACATATCCTGACGGACGGACTACTTATCCTGAAATACAGGATCGGCATTGTATTGCCTGATAATGACTGAAAACGATTCGGAATCTTCAAAATCACTGCTGTAAAAAC